>NZ_JBGQQW010000029.1:0-49863 GCF_045528485.1 Desemzia sp. FAM 23990 | reverse complement strand
GCTTTTATTACTTTATATTTCTTATCTTCATTCATCGTTAGTATTATCCTTTTCATGATTTTATTTTATCATTTTGGGACATTTTATGCTTCGACCTACTTAGGACATTATCACGTTCGAACGATATTCTTTTTCAATTATTCATTTTCTGTATTGACAACCTTCCTGTGTATTGATACTTTTATAGTATTATTATTTTTTAGAAAAAGAGGCCGTTAAATGAACGAAGAAAATCGTTTAGGTACAGAAAAAATTCCGAAATTGTTAATGGAATTTGCTATTCCGGCTATTATTGGAATGATGGTAAACGGGATTTACAATATTGTAGACAGAATATTTATTGGAAACGCCCCTGGTCTAGGTTCGCTAGGTTTAGCAGCTGTGTCGATTACCTATCCGGTAACATTGGTGTTATTAGCCTTTGCGTTAATGGTTGCTGTTGGTGGAGCTACTATTTTCTCCATTAGCTTAGGTAAAAAAGAAACCGATAAAGCGCAGCATTATTTAGGAAATGCACTGACCTTGGCTATTCTTTTAGGGGCTCTATTTATGATCTTCGGAAATATATTTATTGAGCCGATTTTGGTTTTCTTGGGAGCTAGTGCTAATGTCCTGCCGTACGCAGAGGAATATTTAAGTATTATTTTATATGGAGCTATCTTCCAAGCTATTGCTATGACACTGAATAATTTTGCTCGGGCAGATGGTAGTCCTAGAGTTTCTATGATTAGTATGCTCATCGGAGCAGGTTTCAATATTATTTTTGACTATATCTTTATCGTCCAACTGGGTTGGGGCATGGCGGGAGCTGCTTATGCCACAATTGGTGGTCAATTTCTTTCTATGATTTGGCAGTTATTTTACTTTTTGAGTGCTAGAAGCAATGTTAAGTTAAAGATCAAAAACATGGCTTTAAAAAAATTCTACATCATCTCTATTCTTTCTATAGGTATCCCCGCTTTTATGCTCCAAATCGCTAATAGCGTGTTAAACATTATTCTAAATAATACTTTAGTAAATTATGGAGGAGATGTAGCCGTATCTGTGGCCGGGATTATTACCAGTGCCGTTACTTTGATTATCATGTTTGTTTCAGGCTTGATACAAGGGATGCAGCCGATCACAAGCTACAATTATGGAGCTAGGAAAGGTGACCGTGTCAAAGAAGTATTGAAATTGGGGTCCATTATTGGTGGAGCCATTACCACCCTTGGTTTTTTAGCGATTCAGATCTTCCCAGAATTTGTAGTGATGATGTTTAATCAAGAACCAGCAGTCGTTGAACTAGGAGTACCTGCTATTCGTATCTGGGTACTGGCATTTCCTCTAGTTGGGATTCAAATTGTCTGGGCCAATTATTTCCAAGCTATTGGCGAGGTTCGTCTGGCTAGCTTCTTGAACTTGATGCGGCAAATTATTGTGCTCATTCCATTAATTCTTTTATTCTCTAATCTCTTTGGTTTATATGGAGTCTATTTTGCAGTACCGACCGCTGATTTATTGGCTTTTGGGATTACAACTTACTTATTTAGAAGCCAGTTTAAAAAAGACCGTTTCTAAATTGCAAAATGCTTAATCTAAAAAAAGAGTCATTAGGTTTTCAACTCCTAATGGCTCTTTTTTTGTGAGCATTTGTTAACTAAATCCCCTATAACTCGTAATCTTACAATCTGTAGAGGTTATCTCCAGTCTGCTTAGATGCGTTGTGCTGACCAAAATTTACTCTCTCGTAAGTCTTAACATTTTGCTCCACGCTCTGGTTTAAACGCGCTAATCAAGGCAGCTAAACGCCTTGATTAGCGCTCTGGTTTTTCATTATAGTAGAAAACGCCTACTCCGCCGATTCCTATGTGTGGCCCGAGTACTGCTCCTATTTTGAACAGTTCTATGTTGGCTTCTGGAATGATCTCTTTAATTTTTTCACCAATTATTTTTGCGATTTCCTCATCATCTGCATGACTAATTCCAATTGTTTGCTGCGTAAACTCTCCCACCCCATTTTGGACATCTTTAAGAATGCGTTTAAACACTCTTTTTTCTCCGCGAATCAATTTTTGAATTTTTATCCTGCCCTCTTCTAACTTCAAGTAAGGTCTGATATTTAATGCTGTTCCAACTTGGCCTGCTACTTTTGGTAAACGTCCACCCTTAACCAACCATTCTAAATTGGACACTGTAAAGTGGTATTCCATATGATCCGCACTCCATATGGCAAAGTCTACAATTTCTTCATAAGCACAGCCTTTTTCAATCATTTGCAACAGTTGCAGTGCAATCAAAGCACTACCACCAGCTCCACCTTTAGAATCTACAGCAGTAAACTTTAAATCTGGGTATTTTTCTTTATAACTTTGCATGATTTGATACCCTAAGTTATACGTTCCTGAAAGTTCCGATGATAGAGCTAAATAAATCACATCTTCTTTTTCTGCAACGTATTTATCCAATGCTTTCATCATAGACTCAGCTGAAATTTGCGAGGTCTTGGGAACTATTCCTTGTCGCATATAATCATAGACTGTATCTAATGCGATCTCTTCACCATCTAAATACGATTTTTCTGCAATCGTGATGCTCAAAGGCACCACTTCATAGTCATAATTGGCTTGCATCATTTCATTTTGATCGCAGCCGGAATCTATCATCAATCTTGTCATTCTCTTCTCCTTCAAAGATTGGTTTACCACCCAACCGTTTCTTTCGCATTTCTTTTAGTTCATGCCATGCTCTTTCTGCAAATAGTCTACAGACTCATTGATCAAACGCGTTAAAGCATCTATGTGGATATCTGATAGACGTTTGACATACACGCAACCTTTTCCTTTAGTGTACTTGCCCAACTCATTCAATAGTACAACTTTTCTCTCTTCATTCAACCACAAATAAAGCGAAAACTTTCCTTTTCGGGGAGCAAAACTTGCTAGAGCACTGTCACCTTCATGTCCAGAAGGATATTTATAATGGTAACTACCGAAACCAATGATGCTTTCTCCCCACAGCTTAGCATCAAAACCAGTCGCTTCTCTAAATATCCAGATCAATTCTTTTGTTTCTTGTCTCTGCTGTTCATTTTCAATAGAATCTACGAATGCATCCACATTATGATCTGTTTCTTTTGTTTTAAGTTTTGCCACAATCTTCATCCCACCTTATCTTTATGGATGTATCTGTTGATTTCATTTTAATGGATAGTGTTAAAAATAGAAAGGGCTGTCTCAAAATCGAGTATGGATACTCGATTTTGAAACAGTCCCTTTCGGTAACTCTATTCTATTTGTTTATTTTCCATGACACTTTTTGTATTTTTTACCGCTGCCGCATGGACATGGATCATTACGTCCAACTTTGTGCACCGTTACAGGTTGTTTCACCGGTTTTAAATTAGCAGATTGAACCATTTTGCTTGAGGCTAATTCTTGAATCGTAAAACCGTGATTGTGCCAAGTTCTTGAATGTTCTCTCAGCTCTTTAAACAATTCCACAAATTCCATAACTTCTTCTTTGCTGTCGAATGAGAATCCACGCTTAGTCAAATCTTGGTACAGTTTTTCTCCAGATTTGCCAATAACAGCTCCTTCAACAATCGTATACAAAGCGATATTCTTCGTATCTTCACCAAACTCCTTACGAGTAAGGAAGTTTTTCATGTTCAAGTATTGCAATAAATCCGCATTTATCCAATGGTCTTCATAATACTGAATATCTTCTATAGTCGGCATGAAGTAAGCTATGTGAAGGATACGTTTCAGACTTTCTTGTTCAATCCCCTCTGCATCAAATAATACCGAAGTGATAAGATTCTCATTGAAGATGAACTGAATATCCCAATCCGCTAAGTGAGTAATAGACTCACTGGCATTTTCTTCAGTGATGGCTTCACTATGGTGCTCATTCCACACCTTCACAAATTGTTCTACTGTGTACATGCCGTATAAATGGAGCAATGCCGTCACATACATTGAAAACTCTTGGTATTTAGCAGCTTTTACTGTATATTCTTCGTTATCCTCTAAGCTCTCGATTATTTCTTTTACTTCATCTGCTAAGAAAGGTTGAAATTCACCATCTTCTTCTTCCACATATAAGTATCCATACTCAGCTAAGGCAGCTAAGGGTTTAGCATCTAGGACATCAAAAATCGTTTCATTTTCTTTAAACGAAAGAACCTTTCTAAGCGTTCCTTGACTGTTGTTATCCATAGAGCTTAATAGATGAGGAAGGTTTTCCAGCATCTTTTCTTTCATACTTTCAGCCATTTTAGTTTTTGTATGACTTTTGTAAACTTTTATAGTGTGCTTGTCTGCAATATTCATCATCACGTCTTTTGTGTTTGATTGCAGCAATGTTACCAGCCCATTAGTTGAAGTGCTGGCTGTTGTTTCTTTACCATTCATGAATATTACTCCTGACCTTTTTATATCTTTCATTAGTCTATCTTATTATTTGCTGTAATAGCAACCTTTTTTAGAAAAATAATGCTTTTTCAAATGATTTTTTCATTAAGATAAGATATTCTTCTCTTTCAGCATTTTGCCAGCTTCTTCTATTTCTAATTTTGTTTCATAATACCGATTCCAAACCGTTACTAAGTAATGGACATTTATGTAGCCGAATATTTGCTTAAAAGTTGCGGCGTTACGATAAAAAGAACCAAAATTACCTGTCTCATTGCTAGTTGATACAGTTGAGTCTTGGCTTATTTGTTCAGTCCACTCGTTCGGCATTTTCATTTTTATTTGTCCACTGTCTACATATACAAATAAATAACCTTTTTCAATCCATTTTTGCAGTTGTCTAAACTCTGTTTCTTCAGCATTCTGCAGTTGCAGAAACGCTTCTTTTTCGGTTGAAGAAAAGTAGCTCCATTCAGTTGAAAAATGTTCTTTGATTACTGGAATCAATAACTCGGTGATTTTTGCCTTAGTATAACTTTTTCTTACCTCTACTTGATGCTGTACAGCTAATTGGAACAAAGTATCTTTTTTGTAACTCATTAAGTGATCTGTTAAAGTTTCCTTAGGCATTCCCTTAATGATCCATAAATCTATTGCAGATTCCATACTAACCCCGACTTTCTATACATAATACTCTCATTTTACAACAAATTCGCCTTTTCGTAAAATAAGCGTCAAAAAAGAGGGCTCAACAACAGTCTCCCCCTCCTCACATTGTCCTATTTAGTTATCCATAGGTTGTATATTCTGTATTATCGAATTGATTGAAATCCATAAAACTAATTTCCCACAAATGACCATCTAAATCACTGATGCGTTTAAAATACATCATTTCTTCTTCTCCAGGATTTGATTTGTCTTTTCCTCCTGCTTCAAGAGCTTTATTGAATACTTCGTCTACTTCTTCTTTAGAAGAAAGATTAATGGCTAGGATATTTTCGTTTTCTTTAGTGGTATCTGTTATGCCTTTATGGGTGAAACTGCTGAAGAATTCTTCCATCAATAACATAACATACATATTAGGTCCCAAAACTAAACAAGCTGCATTCTCATCCGAAAAACGCTCATCAAACCCAAAACCTAGTTGCGCGAAAAATGTTTTTGACGCTTTTAGATCTTCCACTGGTAAATTAACAAATAGCTGACTGGCTTTTACTACCATCTGTTTTCACCTCTCTTCTTCATTATCCTGAGTTACCTAAGTAAGCACTGCTGCTTTTCAAAAAAGTCGCTATTTTAGGGCGCTCTGTTATTTGCTTACATTATACTGCTTTTTGTTTGATAGCGCGAAAGTTACGTTGTACATTTTTATATTCGTGAATACTGCTTATATTATTACTGGGTATAGAGTTTTCCGTTACTTCGCAATATCATATAAATTGACAGCGTTTAACACACTGTGCTAGATTTAGGATACTAGCATTAGGTTGCATTAAGGGAGTGACACACATATGGGTAGAGGTGGCGGCAGTAGAGGCGGCGGTAGTCGCGGAGGAGGAGGATCTTTCGGGGGCAGTCGTGGTGGAGCCGGCCGAAGCGGAGGCGGCTTCGGGAGTGGCAGAGGAAGCAGTGGCGGTTTTGGAGGCTTTGGAGGTTCTTCGAGAAACAGAGGTGGTTACAACCGCCCTTCAAGACCAATCTTTATTCCAACTCGTCCCTTCTATGGCTCAAGACCCCGCAGTGGACGTTATTATGGTACTGGTGGCGGCGGAGGAGGTTGCGGCAGCTCTGGTTGCAGCACCCTAATTATCGTTTTACTGGTTATCGGAGCTATTCTGTATTTCTTTGGTTCCAGTTCAATCGGTACCAGCGGCAGCAGTGATATCACCCGTTCCACTATAGAACGAGAAGCACTACCTGAAGGTTCTGTAAATGAAACTGATTACTACACTGATCAAGCAGGTTGGATTGGTAATCAAACCGTTATGACAGACGGACTACACCATTTCTATAATGAAACTGGAGTTCAGCCGCATGTCTATATCACAGATAACATAAACGGTTCTACATCACCTACCAGCGCTGAACTAGAGGAATTCTCGCGAAATTTATATGATGAATTATTTACCGATGAAGCTCATTTATTATTGGTATTCTTCCAAAGAAGTGAAGCTGACTACGGCAATTACATGGATTACTATGTGACTGGAACGCAGGCAAAAAGTGTGATCGATACTGAAGCCGGAGACATTTTGTTGGACTATCTGGATAGGAATTATTACGATGAGAGTCTAACTGAAGAAGAATTTTTCAGTAACTCGTTTCGTGATGCAGCAGATAGAATGATGGAAGTAACCCGCTCTCCATGGATCACCGTCTTTATCATTTTAGGTATCGTAATATTGATTTTCTTGCTTTACACTTGGTGGAAACGAAAACAACAACAAAAGAACTTAGAAGCTAAACGTACAGAAGAAATGTTGAGTAAACCTCTAGATACTTTTGGTGATTCTGCAGCAGAAGATTTGGCAAAAAAATATGAGAACGACAATAAAAAATAAACCCACTTTTAGGAGGAATGCAACATGGCAATTTTAAATCGGTTCCAAGATATCATTAGTGCAAATATCAACGCAATCATCGACAAAATGGAAGATCCGGAAAAAATGATTGACCAGTACCTGCGCGACATGATGGAAGACTTAGCAGAAGTGAAACAAAATACCGCTGGTGTTATGGCTGAAGAAACCAAATCAAAACGCTTAGTAGATGAGAATGAAGCAGAAGTTATGAAATATACAAACTTTGCCAAAAAAGCTGTTGAAGCTGGTAATGATGATGATGCTCGTGTTTTCCTAGCTAAAAAACAAGAATTGGAAGATATCGGGACTGGGTTGGCGAAATCATACGCTTCCGCACATGAAAATGCCTCAAAGATGCGTCAAATGCATGACAAATTGGCTTCGGATATTGAAAAACTTAGAGGCCGCCGTTCAATGATCAAAGCACAAATGTCTGTGGCAGATACACAAGAAAAACTTAATAATGTCAGTGACTCTATTGGAAAAACAGAAGGTGCTATGAGTGCTTTCCAACGGATGGAAGAAAAAGCATCTCGCAGATTGGATGAAGCCAATGCCATGTCTGAATTAAACCAAGAACCCGAAGATCCAGCAAAATCATTGGAAGAAAAATACTCTTCTCAAGGATCTGCTGCAGTTGAAGACGAGCTAGCTCGTCTAAAAGGGGAAATGGGTAAATAATCTTCATTTTAAAGAGCTGGATTCAGGATAGGAATTCCTATCCTGAATCCAGCTCTTTTTTTGATACGGTGATTAAATGGAGAGAAACATGTGCTTAGGATAGCCAGCATGACGGTTATGTTATGTTTATTCCTCAAGTAGGGCTTTATCTTATGTTCACTTGAGGAATAAATCTACTTTATTAGTCAAGTGATAGTTTAATTGGTTGCGGCTTGAAGAGTAAACGTACTTTATTAATCAAGTGAGCAGTCATATAATACTCAGTTGACTAATAATCCACGTTTTCTATTCGAATCCGTGCCCTTTTCTCTCCAGAAGCATTCATAAACATGACTAAAATTAAAATTGGCTGGCATAAGTCCAATAGAATCTCAAACCCAAACCAGCCAATCAGCTACGCATGAACTACACGCTGTTCCTTTGCTCTTTTCTTAAAAAAGTTGCGCAGATCTCTCATTCACGCTTCAAATCGTTCAATTTTATACACTTCTATTGCATATGTTTTTTCGATTTCGCCCAGCACTCTGTCTAAAACTGTATGGCATTGTTGATATTCATTTCCAACTACACTTATGCCAATAACACCCTGATTCAGCATATCCTGCTTGTCAATCTCCGCTATACTGATATTGAATTTGCCATGCATTTTATGAATCATGCTTTTGACTACGCTTCGTTTATCTTTTAGAGAAAACGAATCATCGATCCGAAACATTAATTCCATTCCAACTATTGCCATTGAGTCCACCTCGATTGCCTCTTTTGATTTAGTTATCTTTTTCAACTTCGCGTTTTGCAATGCTCAATGCTCTTAATTTAGGGGTCTTTTTGTATTCGTGCTCGTGCATTTGTTTAATGATTTCGGCTAAGAAGTCTACGCTTTCTACTAAATATTCTCCTTTATTCAACATCACACATTCTGAACGACTACCTTGGGCTGCATCCGTCACTTCTGCTCTAGTGGGGATTCCGCTGGCAACCATATTTTCCAATACTTGCGTTCCCCATACTACCGGCACGTCTGCCGCTTCACAAATCCAGAGAATCTCTTGCTGCAATTCAGCTAATCTCAAGAAACCAGCTTCAACTGCCAAGTCCCCACGAGCGATCATGACGGAAAAAGGATTTTGTCCGGCTGCTGCTACTATGATTTCAGGCAACTTCAGCACACCTTCAACGGTCTCTATTTTAGCCATCAAAGGAACAGAAAGAGCCTTTTCCTCCGTCATTCGTTTTTGCAATTCTTCCTGAATGTGCTGCACATCTTCTGCATTTTTTACAAATGAAAAACCTATAATTTCTGCATGTTTGCAGACAAAATCCAAATCTTGTTTATCTTTGTCAGTAAGGAATTCCATTTTTAATTCCGATTCTGGAAAATTCAGTCCTTTCTCTGCTTTTAAACGAACCCCTTTTTTAGAGTCCACTTTCTTGACCTCGATCATGACTCCCTCATCAATGACTTCTTTCACTATCCCTTCTACAATTCCATCATCTATTTTTATAGGGTCGCCCTTTTTTAAATCATCTAAAATTTCAGGAACACTGCAGCCTAATACCAAATCAACGCCATTTACTTTTTCAGGTATTTCAGCACCCGTTAATAGAAACTTATGCCCCACTTTTACTTTTGGTTTCTTTAACGTAGTGAAAGTCCAACTGACTCGAGCTTTAGGCCCAGCTATATCCATCAGCACCTGGCACTCTTGCCCCAATTTTTTCTCACATTTGCGGATCATTTTAATCATAGCTGACCAGGTTTCAGGGTCATCATGTGCACAATTGATGCGGCCGACATTCATTCCTGCTTTCATTAATTTCTCTATCAGAGAACTGTCTTTGGCCGCTTCATTAGGCAGGGTCACCATGATACGGGTAAAGCGTTCTTTTGGTTTCTTTCCAAATATCGTGGCTGTATTCTTTTCCAATTCTTCATTTCCAGAAATGTAGGACTCGATAGACGGATATTCCAGTTGTTCCGAGCCTATATCCTTTTCCAATATCTTTCCTAAGCTCAAAATAACAGCATTTAGATTGTCCAACACTCTGGATTCCAGTCTTCCAAGTGAGGATAGTCCCCACGGTGTTAAACCTTCTTGGATTTTACGGATGTCATGATTCCGCAGTACTAGATAATAAGCCAAATTACGAACACTTAACTCCTTATGCTCTTTTTTTAAAAACGGTTGCCATTTGTCATATAATTTATTGCCTTCTTCAACAACCTCTTCTCGTAAGGCAATCAGTTTGTCATACAATTTTTCTGGATATTCTAAATAGGTGTTTTTAGACACTTTAGTTCCTCCTAATTCGATTCTTGATGTTCAGCAATAATCTTTTTTGCTTGATTAATAAACGTTTCGAGCACTTGGATACGAGCGTATTTTTTATCTTTTCCTGCTACGATTGTCCATGGTGCTGTTGATGTACTCGTACGTACCAGCATTTCATTCATTGAATCAATGTATTCATCCCATTTTTTACGATTTCGCCAGTCTTCATCGGTTAGTTTGTACACTTTATCTGGCTCGTTTTCACGATCTTTGAAGCGTTGTAATTGTTCCTCTTTATCAATGTACAGAAAGAACTTGACGACAAGCGTACCAAAATTAGTCAACTGAGCTTCCATTTGATTGATTTCTTCGTATGCCCGGTCCCATTCTTCAACCGATGCAAATCCCTCCACTCTTTCGACCATTACACGACCATACCAGCTGCGGTCAAAGATCTTGATATCTCCTCTTTTAGGAAAATTCTGATAAAATCTCCATAGATAATGGTATTGTTCTTCTAACTTATTGGGCGCAGATGTAGTGATCACTTCATAGCCTCGAGGGTCCATTTCTCGAGTCAGTCGTTCAATAGCACCGCCTTTTCCAGCCGCGTCCACTCCTTCAAAAACAAGAATAGTCGGTATTCTTCTAGTATAGAGCTGGAAAGCCAGTTGTTGCGCTTCTAGTTGAAGGGCATCTTTTCGTTCGTCGTATTCCTGATCTGATAAACTAAGAGTCAAATCGACTTTTTCTAACGGTCTTTCTACCTCAGAGTATTCCCGAAAATGCTGAACGCCTCCATTTTTCATCCCCATGATACGGTCGATTCCTTGATGAATTAAATCTATTGACATGCCTAATACTTGTTCAGAAGCTGCTTTTTTATCTTCCGTAGAAATGATATGCCAACGACTGAAAGGAAAATCAGATTTTTCCAGAACCTGTTCAAAGTGTTCCAAATAATCTTTATAATGCTGATACTGTTCTTCATCCCGCTCACTGATCATAAATTCTCTATAAGGATCTTTTTTCAATTCATCGATCCTTTTTTGTTGCGTCTTTTCTTTTTGATGCAAGAAGAACTTCAAGATGATCGCTTTATCATCCAACAGTTCTTTTTCAATGAGACTAATGTCTTGAATTCCTTGCTCCAATTCCTCTTTATTGATCGACAAATCCGTTAATAATTTGAAATAAAAACTGCGGTCAAAAATAGCAACATCTCCTTTTTTAGGGATTTTTTCCCAAAAACGCCACAAAAATGGTCGGGCATTTTCTTCTTCTGTTGGTGTTTCAAAAACACTCACTTTATAAGATTTCGGATTTAATTCACGGACTAAGTCTTTGATGACATATCCCTTTCCAGAAGACTCCCAGCCGTCAACAATGATCAGCACAGGAATGTCCAAATTTTTCACTAGGCGTTGTGCTCTTGCTAACCGCTCCCCTAATTCTTTGCGTTTAAAATTGGTATACAGATTAGCGGTTTCTTTAAATGAAAAGTCCTTTAACATTCTCCCACCTCCGTTTTAGTGTAGCTTTGTATTTATTATAAATTCTTAGCGACATATTTACGAAGAAAACGGTTTATACACCTTCTATATACACAGTCCTGTCTTTGTCAATTGTTGATCATTAAAATAAAGAGGCAGCTTTTCCCTGATCAGAGAAAGCTGCCTGCTTAATTAATTATGCATCGTTCTTCATTCTTTTATCCTTCATTTGCCCAAAAGATCATTGGTTTTGGTGAATAAATAATGGTTCATTTTTTCTGAACTCCACGTCATGAGAATGATACTGAATAAAATATAATAGGGAAAAAGCGCAATGGTATTCATTGAAACTAATCCGCTGAAAACAAGCGGCATAATAGAACTCCCAATATAGGCAAATGCCACTTGCAGCCCCATGACTGACTGAGATGCACTTCTGCCAAATCGATTTGGCGTATCATGCATCATGCTGGGATACATAGGCGCACATCCTAAACCGACCAACAACAGTCCAATCATTGAAAAGAAGTCAGGCAACGGCAAAATCAATACCACACTACCAGCCGCACAAATCACTTGTCCGATACGAATCAAGTTTTTATTGTTGATCGTATAGGTTAAAAAGCCGGAAACCAGTCTTCCTACCGTTATGCCTAAGAAAAACAGCGACGTCCACCGAGCTGCCAGTTCAGGTGGTAAGGCTTTGTATTCTACGAGATAAGTACTGCTCCATAATCCAGTAGTCGTTTCTATGGCGCTGTACAAAAAGAAAGACAATACCGATAATTTAACACTCGATTGTTGGATAACACTTTTTTTAGATTGCTGTTTCTCTTCGTCTTCTGCAGCCATCCGAGTGTCAGCTTGCTCTATTTTCTTCCATCTAGGTAATGCAGTAGCTATAATCACTACTAAGGCCAGCTGTAGAATACCAATCGTTAAATATCCGTTTTCCCAACTGCCACGCGCAATGAAAAAAGACAAAATCAGTGGCCCGAGCGTTGCTCCCAATCCCCAGAAACTATGTAACCAGCTCATATGGCTGGCTTTGAAATATAATGCCACAAAGTTGTTTAGTGCCGCATCCACCGATCCTGCTCCCAATCCTAAGGGAATCGCTAAGACACATAACCACCAAAACGCAGGTAAAAAAGCAAAACCGAGTAAAGCAACCGCTGTAAGGAAGATACTGACCAGTGTCACTTTTCCTGTACCGAATCGTTTCAACATTCTCCCACTTAGTAAGCTGGACACCACTGTTCCTACAGTCGTAATAACCGAAATCCAGCTGACTGAAGAAATCGAAACCCCTAACCCCTGATACATAGCTGGCCAAGCAGAGCCCAGCAATGAATCTGGCAGTCCTAAACTGATAAAGGACACATACACAATCACCAAAATCAACGTCATTTAATTTATTCCTTTCATTCTTACAGAAATGTTGTAATCGCTTTTTATCTCTTTAAGTGTACTGTTTTTCTTTAAAATAGTACACGAAAAATAAAAGAAAAATCCAAGGATCTCATTCTTGGATTTTTCTTTTATTTCGATACGCTTAATTTGGGATTGTCAATATCTGTCCGATTCGAATCAGATTGAGATTAGCCATATTATTGGCTTTCGCGATCTCTAAGGCTGTCGTGTTGTATCTTTGTGCGATTCGATATAACGTATCTCCAGCTTTAACTGTATATTTGACAGGGGTCGTAGGCGGTGGTGTGGTTTGAGAGCGTGTTGGAATCGTCAATATTTGGCCGACTCGAATCAAACTTGGGTTGGTGATTTTATTTGCTACAACGATTTGTTGTACCGTTACACCATATCTTAGTGCAATCGCATAAAGTGTGTCTCCAGCTCGAACAGTATGTCTTAGACTAGTAGGAGGAGGTGTTGTCCCGCCAGATCCTGGAATCGTCAATACTTGCCCGACTCGAATCAAATTCGGATTAGCCAAGCGATTGGTTGTTGCCAGTTGTTGAACGGTCACTCCATAACGTAACGCAATGCTGTACAATGTTTCTCCTGCTTTAACAATATGTGTTCTCCCACTTGTAGAAGAACTTTGATACGTTAATAGTTGAGAAACAGTCACAAATTTATATCCCAAAGCTTTTAATTTACTGATCATTCCGGGTAAAGCTTCAGGAGTAAACGTATCTTGTCCTGCATGCATCAACACAATAGCACCTGGTACGATGTTATTAATCACTTTATTAGTCATCGTTGCGGCAGAGTCTCCTCGCCAATCAACCGTATCAATTGTCCACATGATCGTTTTGGTATATCCCATTTCTCCTACCGTATTCAAAACGGTAGTACTGGACGCACCAAACGGCGGTCTAAAGAGCGGCTTAGTTGTTTTCCCGGTAGCATTTTTGACCATGGTCTCGGTTCTATTCAATTGGTCTTTCATTTGAGTGGTTGAAATTTTAGTAAAATCAGGATGGTTGAAGGAATGGTTCCCAATCTCGTGGCCTTGATTGACAATATTGCGAATCAAATTAGGGTGTTGTTGAGTGGCGGCTCCAGTAAGGAAGAAAGTTGCTTTAATATTGTTTTTAACTAAAATAGCCAAGATTTCGTTGATATGTCCGCCATCACTTCCGTCATCAAATGTGAAAGAAACGACTTTAGTGGTAGTATTTACTCGATAAACAGCTTGAGAGGGTGCTGCAAAGACCGGCACTGCTAAAGAAAACATCACCAGCAAGGAGGCAACTAGTGCTGCAATTACTTTCACTAGTTGAAATTTTTTTATCATCTCTATCACCCATTCTTTCTCATTCAAGCCTTAGCATGCGGGTGTGGAATAAACAGACGACAAAAGGAAGGATAGCTTTTTTATCATGGACATTCCTCCTACAGCTCATTATTGGTTCATCTTTTTTCACCTTTATTATACTTTATTTTTGCATCCATATACATCACAACAGACTATATAACAGCACAAATTAATTCGTTTCTTGAAGGCGATACAGTTTGCCGTTGAAGTCTACAATAATCAATTCTCCCTTTTCATCTAAGCCAAATGAAGAAATCATTAAGTCTGTATCAGCAATCTCCACATTGTCTACAGACTCATTGTCCGTCACCCAAAGTGCCCATAGTTTTCCGGACACAAAATCTCCGTATATATACATCCCTTTTAGGCTGCTATTGTCTTCACCATTATAAACATATCCTCCTGTAATAGATTGCCCTTCAGAATGATCGTATTCCCAAATAGGTTCTTCCAGATCAAGTTCTTCCATTGAATCCTCAGACGCATATTCCATTGTACCTTCCATCAAACGCCAACCGTAATTTTTGCCGGTTTCTATCAGCTTGATTTCTTCCATAGCATTCTGTCCGACATCCGACAACCATATCCATTTACGTTGTACATCAAAGCTAAACTTCCAAGGATTACGCAGTCCATAAGCAAAAATTTCTTCTCGATAACCTTGATCGTTTCCAGCAAATGGATTATCTTCAGGAATCCCGTAAGGCAATCCGTTTGTTGAATTATCTACATCAATCCGCAGCAATTTGCCATAAATTTCATCTAGTGATTGTGCATTGTCTTGAGGATCTCCGCTTCCTCCTCCATCTCCGGTTCCAACATACAAGTAGCCATCTGGTCCAAAAGCAATATGTCCCCCATTATGATTTGTATAAGGTTGTGGAAATTCCATCAGAGTCATTTCACTGTCCAGCGCTGTTTCGTAAGTCAATGGGTCAGCTTCAAAACGAGACAACTTAGTTCCTTGTCCATTTGTGTAATTCACATAAAAATACCCATTTTCACTAAATTCTGGATGAAATGCCAATCCCAATAGTCCCATTTCATTTCCCGCTAAACTGATCTTATCGCTTAGATCGATAAAAAGTTCTTTTTCAGCCGCATCCGGTAAATTTTCAAACGCATAAATCTTGCCAGTCCGCTCGACTACAAAAACAGTATTCGAATGGTCACTTGCTGCAGTAAAAAAGAGCGGTTGTTCAAAAGTTAGATTTTCATAAGCTTCTATTATTTCATAGGCTGCAGGTTCAAATTCTTCAGAGACATCTTCCGATTGTTTTGGAGATTCTGAGGCTTTTTCAGCGGATTCACTTGAAGATTCAACTTGACTGTTTGAGGGCATTTCTTCATCTTTTGAGGATTCGCACGATACGAGTAAGGGGAAAGAAAATAGTAGGAATAACAATATTATTTTCATCATATGGAACTCCTTTCAGTAAAACAACTTTCTTCTATTGATATAGGCGGTTTCGATACTCATTGAGGACAGGTAGCTGGAAATAGACAGGTTCATTTTAAAAATAAGCGGATGGATTAAAAAAGGAAGGAACCTCTGTTAGGCTCCTTCCTCTCATATGTGCAACACGTGTACTCACATTTTTATTTTCGATGCCACTTCTCATAAATGGTCTTACTACAACTAGATAGATGTCACTAAAGATTTTCTGAACTAAACTTTTTACATCTTGGTTCTTTGAATCTTTATTCTTAGAAGAGTGTTCTTTGAATAGTGTTTCTAAAAATCTAGCTGTGAGATACTCCGTGCTGCTATGATAGTAGATCCTAGTTTGATGTCTTCAATAATATTATAAATCTACGAAGTACATCAACTAAGATACTTTGGGTCAACAGCTCTACTTAAACCGTTAACCTAAGAACCTTATAAAAAGGTTCTTCTAAAGAGCGGCATGCTCTTTCTTTTCTTATCTAATGTTTCTGGCATGTCCCTCTTTACACATAGAATATAACATGAAAGCGTTTGCTTGTCAACCGAATAACCACTTTTTTTAAAATAAATTGCACAAAAAGCTAGTTATTTTACGTTGCTACGTATTTTTCCCTTTTATTTAGAAACCCCAAAATTTTAACGCGTATCAAATTGACTATTCTCAATTTCTCATAAATTTCTTAGAGAGCTTCCACAACAGTTTTCGTAAGCGATAACAATCCGATTTGCGTCCAAGTGTTATTTTACATGCCAGTTTCATGTATGTTACGGTTAGTTTTGTGTTCAAGACGCGGAAATAAAGAAAAAACATTTAAAAAGACGATGGAATCAACCTTTTGCACACCTTAATACACTATTTGATTTCATTTAGTTTTAAAATAAAGGAGTTGAACTTTTTTGCCTAAAGTAACTGTTGAAAATTTGTCAAAAGTTTTTGGAAAAAAAGAAGAACAAGCTTTAAAATTGGCTGACCAAGGAAAATCGAAAGCTGAGATCCTTGAAAAAACAGGGGCCACTCTTGGTGTAAACAACGTTAGTTTTTCTGTTGAACAAGGAGAAATATTTGTTATTATGGGGCTTTCTGGAAGTGGTAAATCGACACTCGTTCGTTTGTTGAACCGCCTGATTGAACCTTCTAAAGGAAATGTCTTTATCGACGGAAACAATGTTTCTAAAATGGGTAAAGACGATTTACGGAATATGAGAAGAAAAGAAATGAGCATGGTTTTTCAAAATTTCGGATTATTTCCTCAACGTACAATATTGGAAAATACGGAATATGGTTTAGAAATTCAAGGAATGGATAAAGCTGAACGTCGTCACCGTGCAGAAAAAGCATTAGATAACGCAGGCTTACTTCCCTATAAAGATCAATTTCCACATCAGCTTTCAGGTGGGATGCAACAACGTGTTGGGTTAGCGCGTGCTTTAGCTAACGATCCTGAAATCTTGTTAATGGACGAGGCCTTTTCAGCATTAGATCCTTTGATTCGTCGTGAAATGCAAGACGAATTAGTTGAGATGCAAGATAAAATGAATAAAACCATTATTTTTATCACTCATGATTTGAATGAAGCCTTGCGCATTGGAGACCGTATTGCATTAATGAAAGACGGGGAAATTGTCCAAATCGGGACTGGTGAAGATATTCTTACGAATCCAGCAAATGATTATGTAGAACGATTTGTTGAAGATGTTGATCGCGCTAGAGTGTTAACTGCTGAAAATATTATGGCTCGTCCTACAGTATTAAAACTAGGTACTGACGGTCCGAATGTTGCCTTGCGTCGTATGGAACAAGAAGGTATATCCAGTATATTAGTAGTCGATGACAACCGTAAATTATACGGATATGTTACAGATGAAGGTGCTGCTGTTGCCGTTAAGAGACAAGAAAAAACATTTGACAAAGTCTTGAGAACCGATATTCCTACAGTAGAACGTGGCACTCTGATCAGTGAAATTTTTGAAGTTATCCATGATGCTTCGACTCCAGTAGCTGTTGTAGAAGATGGAAAATTATTAGGAATCATTGTTAGAAGCCTTGTCATTGGCGCACTAGCAAAAGATAGCGAGGTGTCTTTATAAGATGGAAAACAGTATATTAGATAACATCCCAGAATTACCTGTTGCAGAATACGTTGAGACATTTATGGATTGGCTGACAGAAGTATTCGAACCATTATTTGATTTTATTCAGTCTTTTAGTGAAATAATCATGGAAGGTTTGACAGATCTTTTGCTTCTCGTTCCCCCTCTTCTCTTTATTGTTATCATCGCGGCAATTTGTTTCTTCGCATCTGGTAAAAAATTTGGATTAGCAGCTTTTTCAATTGTTGGTCTATTGTATGTTCAAAACCAAGGTCTTTGGGAAGACTTGATGAACACAATTACTTTGGTAATCATATCTAGCTTGATATCCGTTATCATCGGTGTGCCACTAGGAATCCTAATGGCTAAAAGCAAATGGGCAAACTCTATCGTTACCCCTATTTTAGACTTTATGCAAACTATGCCCGCCTTTGTGTATTTGATTCCTGCTGTAGCTTTCTTCGGAATCGGTATGGTACCAGGAGTTTTCGCTTCTGTTATCTTCGCTCTTCCTCCTACAGTTCGTATGACAAACCTAGGTATTCGTCAAGTTTCAGGAGAATTAGTAGAAGCTGCTGATTCATTTGGTAGTACTGGTTCACAAAAATTATTCAAAGTAGAATTGCCATTGGCTAAATCAACTATCATGGCTGGTATCAACCAAACCGTTATGTTAGCTCTATCTATGGTGGTTATCGCATCAATGATCGGTGCACCAGGATTAGGTTCCGAAGTACTTTCTTCTCTACAAAGAGCACAAGTAGGAACAGGATTCGTATCGGGACTAGCATTAGTAATCCTAGCCATCATCATTGACCGACTAACACAAAAATTCACTAAGTAAGACTAGAGAGTGGAGCAAAGCGTTTTAGAGCAGAGAGTGAAATAAGGCGCTTAGCTCACACTATTATTCAACCGAACAAACCCGCATAGCGGATAAAAAAAGCACAAAAAGGAGAGTTTTAATTTGAAAAAAATGAATTGGAAACGTCTAGGATTAACGGCCACATTAGGAACATCGTTACTATTAGCAGCTTGTTCTTCAGGCGATGAAACATCTCAAGAAGATACTGTTGGAAAAGGTGAAGAAATCGAGTTATCTTATGTTGCATGGGATACAGAAATCGCTTCTACAAACGTTATTGGTAAAGTATTGGAAGACTTAGGTTATGACGTAAAATTAACCCAATTAGACAATGCTATTATGTGGGAATCAGTGGCAAGCGGAGAAGCTGATGCAATGGTAGCTGCTTGGTTACCAGGAACTCATGGTGCTCAATTTGAAGAGTACGGTGACCAAATGGTTGACTTAGGCCCTAACTTAGAAGGCGCTGCTATTGGTTTAGTTGTTCCATCTTACATGGATGTTGATTCTATTGCTGATTTAACAGATGAAGCTGATATGACAATCACTGGAATCGAACCTGGTGCTGGTGTTGTAGCTGCTACACAACAAGCTGTTGAAGATTATGACAATTTAGAAGGATGGGAAGTTCAAACTTCTTCTTCTGGCGCTATGACAACTGCTTTAGGACAAGCTTATGAAAACGAAGAAGAAATTGTTGTTACTGGTTGGTCTCCACATTGGAAATTCCAAAGCTATGACCTGAAATACTTGGAAGATCCAGAAGGTTCATTTGGTGAAGCTGAAACGATCAACACAATGGCTCGTGAAGGC
The DNA here is from genome assembly GCF_045528485.1 of Desemzia sp. FAM 23990. Lineage (NCBI taxonomy): Bacteria > Bacillati > Bacillota > Bacilli > Lactobacillales > Carnobacteriaceae > Desemzia > Desemzia sp. FAM 23990. The sequence continues at coordinate 30,442 of NZ_JBGQQW010000029.1, read as the reverse complement.
TTAGAAGAAGAAATGCCTGAAGCTTACCAAGTGTTGGACCAATTTGAATGGACAACAGCAGATATGGAAGCTATTATGTTAGACATTCAAGAAGGAACAGATCCGGAAGACGCAGCTGCAACTTGGGTTGAAGAAAATCAAGACAAAGTTGCTGAATGGACAGAAGGCGTAACAGCAGAATAATTTTAATTGTAAAAATAGCTTAGCCCACATTTGTTGTGGTGTTAAGCTATTTTTTTACATATTCCCTTTTCTATTAGGCTCTTCATCTTCTAGCGTTGGTAAAGAAATTTCCTCCGGCCTATGGGGTTGCTTATGGAAAGCCATGGGACCGCCTTGAGCCGAAGCCGTTGGAGCGTTAGCGACGTACGGATACGGTATGCGAAGCGAAGCGGAGAACAAACTTAGTGTAACGGCTAAAGCCTAACACTAAGTAATTACCATGCTTGGGCGTATGCCCACAGTGTTTCCTTTTTTTTCCTCCTCTTCATGGCTATAAGCAACCCCCTATTCCTCCTGAAATTTCTAAGAATGAATTTCTAACAAGGTTTGAATGGAAAAACCAGTTTTTACTTACCAACGCCATAAATTGTAGAACCTTCTATTAATCATATCCATCCTAAATCTATTTCCATGGGATCAATATACGGACTTTATTCATAAAAAACAGTTCTTTTGACGGTCTGAGTGACCATCAAAAGAACTGTTTTTTTATTTTACAATGGAGAAATAAACTCTTGAAGTCACTCGATAAATGATCCAGTATAAAAGACTGAAGCACAGTACTACACCTATAATTGATAAAATAATCAATCCTTGATCTACCAACCCGAACAGCAAGAGTAGCTTGCTGATAATCGGAAACGCAAAAGCTGTGTGTATAACAGCTAATATCAACGGTAAAAAGAACATCCATACAATTTGGGAACGTGTAGATTTTTGAATGGTTTTCTCATCAAGACCTACTTTTTGCATGATTTGGAATTTTTCTCTATCGTCGTATCCTTCTGAAATTTGTTTGAAGTATGTGATCAAAGCGGCTCCAAATGTGAATAATCCTCCTAGAAATATTCCCATAAACAACAGTCCGCCATTCATTTGATACCATTCCTCTCGTAAAACTTCTTTAGCTCTATAACTTAACGAGTACTCTTCCAAATCATAGATAATATCTGTCAAGTCTTCGGCATAAGCCATTTTTTCTTCTGCTATACCGCTAGTATCCCATTGCACAGTAGCAAAACCATCAAAATAATCATCTGGATAAAGTTCTGCGTAATCTTTTACGATCGACTGCATCTCTTCTGCTCCGTTTGTCAACACTACTGTAGTTCCTACAACATCAGTTCTTAACATTCTCTCTATTTGATCGGTAATTATATTGCTCATATCAGAATCTTTGATTTGGTGGACTGGGTAAGCTTGTTTTCCTAATTTTATAGTTGGCTGGGTATATTCGTTCTTAGAATCTAAAACTACTACTTCATTGCCTTCTAGATCTATTGAAACACCTGTTATGTTTTCAATGTCCTCTTTAGGAATGAAAATCGCCTGAGTCTCTACAATATCCCCCTGTAGACTAGATTTAAAAACAAATTCATCTCCTTCTAAAACTCCTGTTAACGAGTTGTATCGGTAAGCTACTATATCCTCTATTGACAATTCTCTTCTCTCTGTTTCATTCACAACCAACTCTTGAAAATTTGTCATGTCTTCAAAGTCAGCTTCATACATAGCAACCTCATTTTCATAAGGGAATTGTATGTTTATTGACGCTTCCGAACCTACAAAGATAGCTGCTGTTGTTGAAACAGCTACAATCACCATCGTGGCCAATACAGAAATATTGGCTAATCCAACTGCATTTTGTTTCATTCGGTACAACATACCTGAGATAGAAATAAAAGCATTTGGACGATAGTACAATTTCTTGTTCTTTTTCATTGCTTTTAGAATGAAAATAGATCCAGAAATAAACAATAAATAAGTTCCAATAATGACTAAGAGAACAGCTAAAAAGAAATAAATTATCGCACTCATCACATCTTCAGTGGAAAGTGATATCCAATAGCCGGCTCCTAAAGAAACTAATGAAAGAAGAAACAATAGAAGCGAACTCTTAGGCTCTTTCTCTCCTGTTTGTTTACCTCTAACCAGTTGAATTGGATTTGAAAATGTCACTTGACTGATATTATACAAAAAAGCTAAAAAGAAAATCGCAGTAAAACCAGCCGCAGTAATTCCTGCTGTTTCGATAGAGAATGGATATTCCATACTGACTGGAAGTTTTAGTACATAATTTAATCCTAAAAATACAAATCGGCCTATAATCTGCCCACTAATAATTCCTATAAAGATACTTCCGATACTCGTAATCAATGATTCGATCAATAGAACAAACGCAACGTGTTTTTTCTTCATCCCTAAAATAGCGTAAAGTCCGATTTCTTTCTTTCGTCTTTTGATTAAAAAACTATTCGTGTACAAAATAAAAATCAAGGAAAAAAAGCCGATAATTACTGATCCAAGCGAAAGTAATTGAACTACAGTACCCGAACGTTCTCTCAGGTAATCATTCTGCACTAACGACGTCATCAAGTAAAACATAGTAACTGTTGCAATCGATGACATGATATAAGGAACATAAATTTGTTTATTGGACTTGATATTTCTGACAGCCAACTTCGCAAATAATTGCTTAGTCATGTTGCTCACCTCGATTGATCAATACCATCAGAGTTTGAGTGATTTTTTCCATAAATTGATCGACAGTTTGGTTACCGCGATAAATTTCATTGAATACCACCCCATCTTGGATAAACAATACTCGGTTGGAATGAGCTGCTGCTCGCGTACTATGCGTTACCATCATAATCGTCTGTCCAGCTTGATTGATATTTTCAAACGTCTCCAGCAAGCTTTGAGAGGCTTTAGAATCCAATGCACCTGTCGGCTCATCAGCTAAAATCAATTTTGGTTGTGTGATCAAGGCTCTAGCAACTGCAGCCCGTTGTTTTTGTCCACCTGAAACTTCATAAGGGTAATGTCCGATCAATTCAGCGATCCCTAATTTCTCTACGATCGGCAATAAGCGGTTTTCCATTTCTTTTACTGGAGTGTTGGATAACACTAATGGCAAAAGAATATTGTCTTTGATCGAAAAATTATCCAGCAGATTAAAATCTTGGAACACAAATCCAAGGTCATTTCGCCTAAATTCAGATACCTTGCTGTCTTTAATATCTGCTAAGTTTTTTCCTTCTAGTAATACTTCTCCAGATGTTGCAGTATCTAGAGTAGACAAAATGTTCAATAAGGTGGTTTTCCCCGATCCGGATTCTCCCATCACAGAAACAAATTCCCCTTTTTCAACTGTAAAGTTGACATCTTTCAACGCTTCTACTTTTTGATTTGAGAAACGAGTTGCATATGTTTTTTTCAAATGATTTACTTCTAATAAAGTCATTCTATTTCCTCCTCTTGTTCTAACTACATCTATTGTATGCTACTAGAACAATTGGCGCCTTTATCTATCCTTACAAAATGATGGACAACCTTACAATTTTGTAAGATTGCCGTTAATCAAAAAATTTCCAATTTTTCTTGATCCAAATTGATCCTCACCATAGTTCCTTGATTCAATTTGGACTGAATGTTTAGCGTATGCCCTAATCGCTGACAGATTTTTTTGCTTAAAAAAAGTCCCAACCCAGTAGATTTTTCTTGGATCTTGCCATTCCATCCCGAATACCCTTTTTCGAATATCTTAGGTAAATCTTCGGAACGGATGCCTATTCCATTGTCTTCTATAATCAATTGCTTTTCTTTAAGGGGATCCATATATATTTTTATATGCCCATTTTCTGGAGTGTATTTTAAACTGTTTGAAAGAATCTGCTCTACTAAAATAAGCAGCCACTTTTCATCTGACAACACACTTTTTCCAAGTGGTTGGTAATCCAGCGTAATGCGGTTGTAAATAAATATAATAGAGAACTTTTTAAGTGTCTTTTTGATTACAAGATCTAAATCTACTTTATCCAAATCTAGTTCTTTCCCTGATTGCTCCAATTTCAGATAATTCAACGCCATATGAGTGTAATTTTCTACTCGAATCAGTTGTTGTTGTACTTTTTTAGATAATACAGGGTTCTCTTTATTTTGTTGCATTAATAAACTCATTGCCGCGATAGGAGTCTTGATTTGATGCAGCCATAGTGTGAAGTAGTCCATTTGCTCAGTGTTTTTTTCTTGTTGACTGTACCTCAATTCTTCTATCTGCGTCATTAAATGATTGATTTCTCCCAAAAGGTACTTCTCTGAAGGATCTATAGACTGCTCCAGTTCTTTCAAAACTGTTAAAGGCTGGGTCTCGATGTACTTCAATATTGTGTATCGTTTAGTATACTGGACAGATTGAATGATCAAAAAACTCAAAAATAAAAATCCCGTTAATAGTACGCCGTAAAAGTAAAATTCCAAAGGCAAACGTCCTAAAATAAATAAAATACCAAAAATGAGGACCATACTCAAATAAATTCCTATCTCATATCGCTTAGCCGATAAAAAAGCTCTAAGCAATACACTCTGTTCTTTTAAATTGGTCATTTTATTCTCCTTTCATCAATCCGTAACCATAACCTTTTTTGGTAACAATAAAATTCTCCACGCCTATACCAGCTAATTTTTTTCTTAAGCGTGCAATGTTGACGGCTAAGGTATTATCATCAATAAAAGCTTCATTTTCCCATAAGCTGACCATGATCGCTTCTCGAGAAACAAACTCGCTTTTATGCAAAAATAATTGCTCTAATATTTTCATTTCTGTTTTAGTTAGGGGTAATTCCTCTTCTTCAAATTGTAATGTCAGTTCATTTACTTTCAAATACACTCCTTGATGATTCAAAAAAGAATCGCTCTCGTTGAAATCATAAGCCCTTCTAAACAAGGCTTGTATTTTAGCGATCGCAATCGTTAAATCGAAAGGTTTACTAATAAAGTCGTCTGCCCCCATCTGAATCGCCATAACAATATCCATTCGCTCATTTTGCGAAGAAATAAAAATGATAGGTACTTGAGAAATTTTCCTGATCTCTGTACACCAGTAATAACCATTAAAGTAAGGCAATTTAATATCGATCAGTACCATTTGCGGCATAGTTTCTGTAAATTGTTCCATCACTTGATTAAAATCTGTCGTATAAAATGCATCATAATTCCATTTCGTTAATTCTTCCTGCAAACTCTTGGCAATCGTTAAATCATCTTCTATGATCATAATTTTTTGCATTTTTCCACCTCGTTCCTGCTCACTGACGTATTTTATTATAACGGAAATCATCACTTGCTTGAACCCAAACTATTCTTTTACTTAGCAGAAACTGCTGGCTTAGGAGTAATTTCCTCTTAAGCCAGCAGTCTGTTCCTACTATAAACACATGATTTTTTAATTTGAAACGACGTTTTCAGGCTTTCCATTGATAAATTGCTTTATATTGTCAACCGCGATCTCTATCAATCTGGCACGACTTTCTTTAGTAGCCCATGCAATATGTGGTGTAACGAATACATTCTTCGCTTTTAATAAAGGATTAGTACTTTCAATCGATTCTGTACTGACCACATCTACACCTGCTGCGTATATTTTTCCATTATTCAAAGCTTCTGCAACAGCTTCTTCATCTAATAATCCTCCACGAGAAGTATTTAGCAATATGACTCCATCTTTCATTTTAAAAATCGTATCTTGGTTGATCAATGCTTCTGTTTCTTCTACCAATGGAATGTGTAAGGAAATGACATCCGATTTCTCCAATAATTCATCCAGTTCTACATAAGTTGCAAGCTTCTTTCCTTCTTCACTTTGGCTACGATTATACGCTAGTACTTCCATTCCCATAGCCTGAGCAATTTTAGCCGTTGCTTGTCCAATACTGCCAAACCCGATGATCCCTATGGTTTTTCCAGATAATTCTATCAAAGGATAATCAAAGAAGGTCCAATCTGGATGTTCTTCCCATTTGCCTTCATGAACAGCTTGGTTATGATGACCAACTTGCTGGCAAATTTCTAATAATAAGGCAATTGTCATTTGTGCAACGGATTGAGTACTGTAATCAGGAACATTGGTTACAACAATATTCTTCTCTTGAGCTGTTTTCACATCAACTACATTATACCCCGTTGCGAGTACCCCGATATACTTTAAAGATGGGCAAGCTGAAATGACTTTTTTCGTAAGAGGTGCTTTATTCGTCAATACAACTTCAGCATCGCCAATACGGTCGATAATTTCTTGTTCATTAGTTAAAGATGTTCGATCATAAATCGTTACATCTCCTAACTCGTTTAGTCCTTCCCAACTTAAATCTCCAGGATTAGTGGTATAACCTTCTAATGCAATGATTTTCATAAACTGCCTCCCAAAAAAATTTTATCCTCTATCTTTTCGTTCTCTATTAACTTTACTAGATACGACGTAAATTTGCGAACAACAATTATTAATTCGTGAATTTTTTTCAAACACTAGTAAAAACACTGGTTTTTGAATACCGCTTGTTATATGATTGGGTTACCACCAACTGCGTTGAGAGGAGAAATTCATGAAAAAATATGGAATCATTATTTTTTTACTGCTTTTATTTTTTGGAATTGTTTACATAGGAGTCAATCAAACACAATCTTTCAGCAAACAAACTTCTGCCGCAAAAACATCAGAACTTGAAACAACTGTCAAAGCAGAATCTGACACCAACGAACCTATCCAGTTTGACAAATTAGAGTCTGTTGACCGCCTAAAAATTCGCGGAAGTAAATTAGCTTCAGAGATGGGATTTAGCGTTTCCAGCAGCCTATGGGTTGTTGAAGAAGAAATCATTGAGGAAGAAATAGAAGAAGAACTTGTAGAAAGCGAAGAAATCACAGAAGACGAAGAAGATGAATCGAGTGTATATACAGAAAGTAGTAGTTCTGCTTATACACCAAAGAAAAAAACAAATTCATCTACTACTAATTCTTCTAGTTCAAGCAGCTCTACAATTAAAAAACCAGCTCCTAAACCAAAAGAATCTGAAGAGAGTATTGAATCTAGTAAGCCAAAAGAATCCTCTGAATCTAACACACCAGACGTACCTGTAAAAGATGAAGATACCATCAAAGATGAGGAAGATGAAATACCGCCAGAGTCAGATCTTCCGACCAATGAAGGTGATCCGTTGCCTCCAATCAATGGAGATCAAACAGGTTCAGAAAAGCCTAACGAAGAGAAAAATTCAGAGGAAGTAACTGAATAAACTATACTTATTAAAAGAGCTAGACCGACTGTTCAGTTGGTCTAGCTTTTTTAGATAACCTTATTACTTATTCATGGTGCATTTCTGCTTTTATTTTTGCCAATACAAATTTGATCTCATCATATGAAATAGACTCTGAGACAGCTTCTTTGATTGGTTTCAGCGGAGTCATGCCCACTTCAGCTGCCGCTGCTTTTATCTCAGCTTCTGCTTCCTCACTGACCAATCTCGAATACTCCAACTCAGTGCCTTCTTGAATCAAGACGCACAAGTGATTCACGATAGTCGTTGGAGATAAATCTCGAACAACTGCAATCTCAGCAATTGTTTTACCTTCTTTGAAATAGGATAATGTTTCTTCATGAGTAGCGCCTTTTTTCGAGGACTTACTTGACTGAGAACCAGGTTTTACGACTACTTCTTTCACTGACAAGTTTTCTTTTCTCAGTTGTTCTATGTCCAAAGACTGTTCTGTTGCATAAGTTTGGATGACTTCAAGAAATCGTTCTCCATATTCTTCTAACTTGGCTTCTCCTACACCATGGATATTCAGGAATTCTGTATCTGATGCTGGGAATTTAGCCGCCATATCGATCAAACTTCTATCCGAAAAGACCACAAACGGAGGTTTTCCCATTTCTTGAGCAATCCCTCTACGCAATTCTCTTAACAATTCAAATAATCCTGTATCGTAATTTTCAATATTTTCTACTGATTTTTTCGTAGCAGTTGTTTCTTCTTTCAATGATTTTGTCATCGTCAATCGAACTGTAGCTTTTAACAAATCATTCGTTTTAGTCGTAAATTGCAAAATAGGGTATTGATCTCCGCCCAAATGCAGATATCCTTCACTGATCATAATCGAAATGATATCCTTAATATCTCCTTCAGTATATTCTTTCATTATTCCATAGGTCGATAGCTCATTAAAATGCATTTGTTTGATCCGACTCGTCGCTTTTCCTCTTAAAACATCTGTCACCAGACCCGTTCCATAGGTCTGATTCATCCGATAAATGCAAGACAAGATTTTTTGGCATTCTACAGTGACATCCGTTTTGACCATTTCACCATCGCAATTCGAACAATGGTCGCACTCAATCCATTCCGGTATTTCGTCAAAATAGTTTAATATCGTTTTCCGCAAGCAACTTCCTGTTTTGCAATAAGTGATCATGGTATTGAGATTCGCTTTAGCATGCGGATTATTTCCTTGTTCGATCAAAAAAGTATTGGTGATGATGTCTTGACCAGAATAAAATAAAATGGCTTCAGAAGGAGCTCCATCTCTCCCGGCACGACCTGCTTCTTGATAATAGCTTTCCATGTCCAACGGCATATTGTAGTGGATCACTCGACGGACATTCGATTTATCGATCCCCATCCCAAATGCATTTGTCGCTACCATGATGGGTTTACGGTCATAAAGAAAATCTTCTTGATTTCGCGTTCTTTCTTGATTACTGATTCCAGCATGATAAAGAGTTACCGGATACCCTTTTTTATTCAACGTTTCATAAACTTTTTCCACATTTTTCCGTGTATTGCAATAAATAATACTCGACTCTTTATTGTCTACCATGCGTAATAATTCATTGGCTTTCTTTTTGGGTTTTACCACTGAAAAATAAAGATTCGGCCGATCAAAACTGGAGATGTATTGGTAAGGCTGGTTCAAGTTTAGTTGCTTCACCATGTCTTCTCGCACAGGTGTCGTGGCAGTAGCTGTAAAGGCCGCAAAAGGTGGTCTCGTATTTAAGACATCCATCAATTGAGGGATGTTTTGATAACTGGGCCTGAAGTCATGTCCCCATTGAGAAACACAGTGCGCTTCATCGACAGCCACTAAATTGATATTCATTTGCTGAGCATAAGAAATAAAGACTTCGTTTTGCAGTCTTTCTGGGGAGACATAAATCAAATCCAATTCCCCTTGAAGAGCACTGTACAAAATATTTTCTTGCTCGTTAAAAGTCAACTGGCTATTGATGTAAGCCGCTTTTACGCCCATCGTTTGCAAACCATCCACTTGGTCTTTCATTAAAGAGATCAACGGCGAAATGACAATCGTTACACCATCCATACAAATTGCAGGGATTTGGTAGCATAACGATTTCCCGCCACCCGTAGGCATAACGCCTAAGACGTCTTCTCCTCTTAAAATAGCATCGATCATTTGCTCCTGTCCTGGGCGAAAGGAGTCATATCCATAATAGTGTTTTAAAGTCTCTAAAATTGCTGTCATATAATCCTCCAAAAATTGTTCGTTTGCACTTGCATCTCTACTAGCCTATCATACTTTTCTGAGTTACAAATAAAAAATACGAAAAAACTTTGTTAATTTTTTTATGCGAACCAGTTTTTTATGTATTTGTTCAGTCCAGTATCGTTCCTTGTTTTTTGTGTTTTTCAATGCTTATAAGTTCTCGCCAATGGAGTCGTGAAAATAATAAAATAGATTCCTTTTCTATCCATATTAGATGGAAGAAAACTTCTTGATGAAGAATACCTTTTGAACATCAAGGCAGTTCTATCCTTGATGTAAGTATAAGATGGCATCATTAGTTGAATTCAAAAATGCCAAAAGCGGTAGTTTAGCTTTTGGCATTCTTGGATTTGACAGCTGGATTTATAATGAATTTTTTGTTTGAATACTGCTTATTTACCCTCTATAACATAATTTAACATGCTAGCGAAGCTGCGAAACAAGGATTTCCCCTTTTTTCGACACTTCATAATCCAAGCAAATGGGGTAGCGCTCATCTTCACTGATTTGCAGCTTAGCTTCGATCCCATACAGTTCATGCAAGCTTTCTTTAGTAATTGACTTGCAAGGCGGACCTTGACAAATCAGTTTCCCGCTCTTCATTCCAATGATGTTGTCTCCGTATTTGCAAGCATTATTCAATTCATGCAGGACCATCACTATAGTAAGTCCTACTGTTTGATTCAATCGGCTCAATAATTGCAGTATTTCTTGCTGATAAGACAAATCAAGATATGTCGTTGGCTCATCAAGCATGATAATATCTGTCTCTTGGGCAATCGTCATAGCGATCCAGACTCGTTGTCGTTGTCCTTGAGACAACGTGTTTAACTTACGATGGGTAAATTCTTGCAGCTCTGTTTCTTCTATAGCCCAATCGATCATCTCTTTGTCATGCTGGGATAATCCGCCAATACTTTTTTGATAAGGAAATCTTCCATAGGACACCAGATCTCGAACAGTCAATCCAATTGGGCAAATTGGTTCTTGTGGTAAGAAAGAGATTTGTTTGGCTAATGTTCTCTCTTTTTGCCCGATAATGTCTTTTCCATTGATGTAAATATTACCAGATTGTGGTTTGATCACTCTAGCAACGCTTTTTAACAGAGTAGACTTTCCACACCCATTTGCACCAATGATCACATTGATTTTTCCTTTCAGAAGGGAAAGATTTAATTGTTCTATTACAGGCTGCTCTTCGTACCCTACCGATAGATCTTTTACAATTATAGCTTCCATTTAGTTCTCCTTTATAATTAAATAAATGAAATAAGGCACTCCAAATACAGAAATAATGATTCCGACAGGTATTTCTATGGGAGAAAACAAGTTTCTAGAAACAGCATCTGCAACTAACATCATAACAGCACTAATCAAAGCAGATACAATCAAGACATATTTATGAGAAGAACCTACCAACTTTCTGGCAATGTTTGGAGAGATTAATCCTATAAAACCAATATTCCCAGCAAAAGCAGTTGCTCCTCCGGCTAAAATGACTGCATACGCCAATAATTTTTTACGCTCATGGTTTCGGTTTAACCCTAGAGCGGTGATGTGTTCATCTGAGAATTGTAGAACATCCAATTTTTTAACATTCCATAGCACTAAACCAAAAAACACGCTCACTAATGGCAAAATGATCTTAGCATACTCCCATCCTGTCCCCCATAAACTTCCAGAGGTCCAAATGAGTACTCTGTTGTATTCTCCCACTCCTCCTCTAAAAATAAAGAACGTCATAAAAGCACTCAATCCTGCATTGATTCCCAGACCTACTAAAATCATTTTTTTAGGTTTTATGCCTTTATCGCTCGAAAGAACATAAATGATGGTCGCCGAAACTGCTGCTCCAATAATGGCCATAAAAGGCAATAAGTACACAGAAAAAGAGCCAAGCTGGTTGTAATAATAGGTTGTTTGAAAAGAAACAACTAAAATAGCAGCAACAGCTGCTCCGGCATTTATTCCAATGATCCCGGGATCAGCTAGTTCATTTTTGGTAATAGTTTGGATGATTCCTCCAGATGTCGCTAATGCTATGCCTATACATATTGCCACCAACATACGCGGCAAGCGTAAATTCAAAAGAGCTGTTTCTTGAAAGGCATTGCCTCGGCCGATAAAAGTCAGAAAAATATCTGTGATACTGATTTGATAGCTTCCCCAGCTGAGGTAGACAGCTGCAGAAAGGATAAAAAATACCACCAGCAGAATCAGGATCTTCTGAATGCGTATTTCTTTCATATCAAGCTGACTCCTTTCTTGCTGCTGCGATGAAAAAAGGGACCCCTATTAAAGCAGTAATTATTCCGACAGGCATTTCATAAGGAGCATAGACTAAACGAGCACCCATGTCGGAATAAACCATCAAAACAGCCCCAAGTAAAAAGGATAGCGGAATATTTTTAGCATAATTTTCACCCACTAGTCTCCGATTGATCTGCGGAATGATCACACCGACAAAGCCAATATTCTTTCCAACCGCTACCGCTGCAGCGCACATAGGGATCAAGATAAGAAAGGTCAATAACCTTGTTTTACCAGGGTTCACACCTAAACCTGCAGCGGCTTCGTCACCTAGACTAAGAATATTGATTTTTTGAGCCAATAACAGACTACACAGTAAGCCAAAGGTACCTACACTAGCTACCAATTTAACATCCGTCCACGTAACATTTCTGAAACTGCCTGAAATCCAAAAAGCAATGAATTGAGATTTATTGGATAGAATTCCAATAGTCGTAGTCAACGAGATAAAAAATGTGCTTATGGAAATACCGGCTAATAATAATTTACTGACACCCTTTCCTTTGACTTCTTTGTAGAGAAAAAAAATCACCAATGCTGCACTGAAAGATGTGCCGATTAGAGAAGCCAACAGGATATTTTGAGTATTGATGGCGATATCGGCCGCATAAAAGAAAGCAATCATCAGTGTAGCTCCTTGGCTCACTCCCAGCAAAGAAGGTTCTGCTATAGGATTACGCGTAACTCCCTGTACCATTGCTCCTGTAGCTCCTAGAATGCCTCCAGTAAAGAGAGCTGATAGTACTCGAGGGATTCGAACGTCTCTAGCCAGTAATTGATCCAGCTCATTTGACTGACTCACTATACTGTCAACCAGTTCTGACAGACTGATCGGTATATTTCCCAGACAGATACTCAGATAAACGCCTACAAGCAGGAGCACAAAGCAACCACTGACAAAAAAAGCCGTTTTATTTTGCTTCATCTATCATCACCGCTATTTCATCTAGCAGCAACTCTCTGCCTATAGGGCTGTAGCCTTGATTGAAGTATGGTGAAGCATCTAAAGTGATCACATGACCAGATTTTACTGCAGGCAAATTGTTCCAAATAGCATTTTCTTGAAGAACGGCTAAATCTTCATCTGTTGCGATCGCAAAGATAACATCTGCTTCTATCGCAGCTAACCCTTCATACGTCACTACCGGTAAACTAATATCCGTTTGCTCCGGCATTCCGCTAGGTTTCCGCAACCCCATGTCTTCATAAAGGATATTTCCAAAACCGGCTCCATCAAATACAAAAAATTGTCCTCCGCTAGCTAAAAAGGCTAGATAAGTAGTATCCTCTCCATGAGCTCTTTTGATCCGATTTCCTATTGCTAAGGCTTTTTCATTATACCCATCTAGCCAATTCTCAGCTTTGTCTGCTTGGTTAAATACTGTCCCCACAGCTTTCACATCTTCTTGCCAATTTAAGGCTTCCAATTGAATCATCACAGTAGGTGCGATGTCTTTTAACTGCTCGTAGACTTTTTCTTGCACGGTAGACAGAATGATCATATCCGGTTCTAAATTCATAATAGCCTCGATATCAAAAGTATCTTGCATACTGTAGCCTAATATAGCAGCTCCTTCTAAAATATCTTCTAAGTAAGAAGGAAATTTAGTGTAATCATAGGCATCACTATTTGCAGTTCCAACAACTTTATAACCTAAAATAGATAAAATATCACTGTTTCCACTTAAATCGACGATTTTTTTTGGATCTTTAGGAATCTCTACTTCTCCTTTAGCATCAGTGATTGTGATCATCACTTCTTTTTCTGGAGACTCATTAGCCTGACTTGAACAACCAGTAAAAATCAATAACGATAGAAAAACAAATAAAATCATTTCAACGCTAACCTTTTTTTTCATGAATTAATCTCCTCTTGCTTCTCGTAAAGCTCAACACTTCACATTCTTATCTATTCAGTTTTATTATACTCGATATTCTAAAAATGTTAAGTCATTTTTACTATTTAGTGGAAGAATATTTGTCTTAAATAAATCTTTTCCCTATCTATTTTATCAAGCAATGAAACACTAAAAAAAAGAAACAAAAACAATGCACTAAACATTGTTTGTTGTTTCTCTAAATCGCAGGAGCATCTATTAAAGTTTAAACGCACTCACTAATCCTGTTAGTTCTTCTGCTAACTGCGCTAAGAACGTCGCTGAAGATGTCACTTCTTCGGCAGCAGCTAATTGTTCTTCAGTAGCAGCTGCAATTTCTCCAGATTTAGCGGAAGAGTCTTTCGCCAATTCCGCTACTTCTTCAATCGCTGCATTAACTTGTTGTACACTGGCTGATATTTGTTCAGAAGTCGCTGACAATTCTTGAGTTTGAACATTGGTATCTTCAATAGAATGTACAATCAGTTCAAATGCTTTTCCAGTTTCTTCTGCAATAGACATACCTTGAGTAATTTCATCGTTTCCATGTTGCATCATTTCAACAGCTTTTGTAGTATCAGCTTGGATGTGTTGGATCAATTCTGCAATTTGATTCGCAGATTCTCTAGATTGTTCGGCTAATTTACGGACTTCATCAGCAACGACTGCAAAACCTTTTCCATGTTCACCAGCACGCGCTGACTCAATGGCAGCATTGAGAGCTAGCAGGTTCGTTTGATTAGAAATATCTGTAATGACATTGATGATATTGCCAATTACCATTGATCTCTTCTCTAAAGATTCCATCACTTGATTGGTTTCTTTATTTGCTTGATAAATAGTCGTCATTTGCTGAACGACACTTTGGATTTTTTGAGTTCCTTGATCTGCTTGTTTTTTAGTTTCAATCGTCGTTTGAGCCACCACATTTGTGTTGCTGGTAATTTGCAGAATCCCTGTAGCGATTTCACTCACCCCATGCGAACTCTCTTCTGTGCTCTTGCTTTGCGTTTCAACACCATCTGCAACATCTGTAATAGAAGTAGCTATTTGATTCGTTACCGCTGTAGTTTCTTCTGCGATCGCTAAAAACTCTTGTGAAGAAGAAGCTACTTGTTCCGATGTATTGCTGACTTGTTGGATCATGTTTCTCAAATTAATAATCATTCTATTGAATGTATGTCCTAATTGACTGATTTCATCTTTGCTGGTGATGGTAATTTCTTCAATGGCTAAATCACCATCAGCAATTTTTTCAGCTACTTCTGCTACTTGATTTACACGACTGGAAATCATTCGACTCAATCGTAGAGCAATAATGACTCCTGCAGCAACCGCTAAGATGCTAATGATCATAATAACGGTTAGCATTTTTTTTATTTGATTTGTCAAATCATCACTTACTTTTGTAAAAGCATCTTGATGGTAAAACAGTAGTTCTTTCCCAATAGACTGTATTCGATTAAATATTTCATTTCCTCTACCATTCATCAAGGCAGTGTAAGCTTCAGTGTTTCCTGCTTGTTTATAAGAAATAGCTTCCTCCGCTATTTCTCCATATTCTGCTTCTGCTGAAATTATTTGGTTTGTTAACTCTAATCCTTCTTCATAATTAGTATGTGAAGTAAGATTAGCAACATTTTCTTGAAATTCTTTTTGATTCACAGAAAACGCATCAAGATTCTCTGAATTCCCGGCTGTTAAATAAGTCTGCAACTCTATTTCTTCTTGATAAGTCTCAAATAAAGTATATGAGGTCAATCGAATTTTATTTGTACCTTCTGCTATTGCAGAAGTATATTTATCGTTTACGTCCTTTAATTGAACATATGTAATTCCGCTGATTAAAATCAATAATGTCGTGATCGTAAAAAATCCTGTTAGTAATTTTTGCTTTAATTTCATTTTTGATGCCCTTCCTCTTCTGTATTAACCATTTAAATCCCTAAAATCATTTTTATCTTCTTGATTCCCCTGTAGGATTAATCGGACAAATTTTATATTATTTTACTTAAAACTAATAAAAATACGTTTTCAATACAACTAAAAAGTGACTACTTTGTTACAATTATTATTGATCTGTCTTTCTCCTATTACTATAAACGGTGCAATAAACACATTGAGATAGCTTTTCCAATGCATAATTATTCAAGTTTATCATCATTTCTTAAATTGAAACCTGATTTTAAAATCCGTTTTAATGCTGCTTTATCGATTCCTTTCGCTTCCCTATTTTGATATGATAGTTGCGAGGTGGATAAAGTGAAATTGACCATTCGAAAAAGAATGTTAGGCAACATCCCATTATTAGAAGTTGTCCCGACAAAACAACGCAATGAAAAGTTGCCTTTAATTATTTATTATCACGGCTGGCAATCTGTAAAAGAACTGAATTTGACACAAGCTCGTTATTTAGCACGCGAAGGTTTTCGAGTATTATTGCCTGACGCTGTGAATCATGGAGAAAGAAAACAACCGATTTCCAACATTCCTTCTCTCACTTTTTTCCAAAGCATTCATTCGAATTTATTTGAATTCGGCTTTATCGTTGATCATTTTCGCAAGATTGGGTTTGTCGATGATATGATTGGTGTTGGAGGAACGTCTATGGGCGGCATCACGACATGTGCGTTGTTGACACATCACCCTGAAATCAAAGCGGCAGCTTGTCTGATGGGTTCGCCTAAATTACTGGCTTATCAAGAACGCATTGTCAAACATGCAACTCGGCTTAAGCGCCATTTGCCAGAGGATTATTTTGACTTGCTGAGTTGGATTCCGAATTATGACTTATCTTTACGTCCTGAAACCTTACAAGGCCGTCCGTTGTACATTTGGCATGGTACGCAAGACCAGATTGTGCCTTATGATCACGTAGCTGAATTTGCGGAAGAGCAAAAGCACACGCCAAATATTTACTTTACGGATGAAGAAGAAGATCATTTAGTGAAAACAAGTACGATGCATGATGTCACAATATTCTTTGTGAACGAGTTGTTGTAATCGAAAAAAACGTCATTCAGAGTGTTCCCAAAAACTTTTAGACTGCTTAAAAGACCACGTCAACATTTAGGCGAACATACCTGGATGTTGACGTGGTCTTTAGTTATAGAAAAGATTTATTTCCTTGTTCTTAAAAGCTTTAATTATATTGAGTCAACTCTTTTTCGATTGAAAGAGGTGTCGTTGTTGGCGCAAATCGTTTGATGATAGTCCCTTTTTTGTCTACTAAGAATTTTGTAAAGTTCCATTTCACAGCTTTTCCAGTGATGCCTTTTGTCTCTTCCGTTAATAATTTAAAAAGCGGATGAGCATCAGATCCATTGACCTTTACCATATCATGCATCGGAAAAGTAACTCCGTAAGTCATGCGGCAAGATTCTGCAGCATCACTAGCTGAGTCGATTTCTTGTTTGAATTGATTGGTCGGAAAGCCTAAAACAATGAAATCATCATCCTTATATTTATCATACAATTTTTGCAGCTCATCAAACTGTGGCGCCAAACCACATTTAGTAGCTGTATTGACAATAAGCAGTGTTTTGCCTTTATATTTATCCAATTTATAAGTTTCTCCGTTTTCGAGTGCTACTTCAATATCATAAATATTCATCTGATTATGCCCCCACTTTGATTAGCTTTTTATACTAACTTACTTATATCACTTATCTGATGAGATTAATACATATTTTATCTGTAAACACAAAAAAAGTTAGAATCCCCATGTGTTTTGTCACGGATATTCTAGCTTCTTTACTAGTGCTGTTTTTCTATAAAAAATCTTTATTGGCTTCTTCAAATGCATCCAACAAAGTACGAGCCTCGTCAATCGATTGCGTCTCCATTAATTGTGTTCTTAAGTCGCTTGCCCCACGAATACCGCGAACATATATCTTGAAGAAGCGGCGCAATGGTTTAAATGAGCGATCTTCATTGGCAAAATGTTCCTCGAAAAGATCCAAATGAAGTCTAAACAAACTCAACAACTCTTTAGCTGAATGCTCTTTCGGTTCTTTTTCAAAAGCATACGGATTGGTAAAGACACCGCGGCCGATCATAATTCCATCAACGCCGTACTCTTCCACTAACTTCAATCCTGTTTCACGGTCAGGAATGTCTCCATTGATAGTCAGTAGCGTATCAGGAGCCACTTCATCACGCAATTTTTTGATGCCTGCAATCATGTCCCAGTGAGCATTCCCTTTACTCATTTCTTTTCGGGTACGCAAATGAATCGACAAGTTAGCAATGTCTTGTTGTAAAACATGTGTCAACCAATCACGGTACTCATCGACATGAGTGTAACCAAGTCTGGTTTTGACGCTGACTGGCAACCCTCCAGCTTTTGCGGCTTGGATTAATTCTGCAGCTACTTCTGGACGTTGAATAAGACCGCTCCCCTTGCCTTTACCTGCTACGTTAGGTACTGGACAACCCATGTTGATATCAATTCCGCTGAAGCCTTCCTCTGCCATCCCGATACTCATTTGACGGAAGTGTTCAGGTTGATCTCCCCATATGTGAGCTACCAGTGGTTGTTCATCTTCAGTAAACGTTAAACGACCGCGCACACTGTCTTTTCCTTCAGGATGACAGTAACTAACCGTGTTTGTAAATTCTGTAAAAAAGACGTCCGGTCTTCCCGCTTCACTGATGACATGACGAAAAGCAACATCTGTTACATCTTCCATCGGTGCCAAAATAAAAAACGGTCGCGGCAACTTATTCCAAAAATTCTCTTTCATCTAAAAAACCCTCTCGTTATAGGTGTAAATGTTTATCTCAAAAATAAAAAGCAGAAAAATCCTGCTTTTTAGCTTATATTAGTCTATACTATTTTATCCGACCGACTACAATAGTCTATTCTAACAAATTTGAGTTAAAAACGAAACTGTTTTTTATGAGAATCTTGTAAAAGCTGTGTGAAGCTAAAGGAAAACAGTTTATCAATCAAAGTTATTTACCAACTAATGGCCATATCTACGCTTAAAATCTTCTACACCTAATCTACAAGCAGTTTTATCGCCGACCATTCGAAACATCTCAAAATAATCCAGACTATCAAACGTAGGTGTGTCAATACGTTCGACCCCAATACGATTCCCGGCCCAGCTTCCTTCTTCGAATTCACTTTTTTGTTCCGCTTGGGCAAGAATAAAGTAAGGCATCAAATTATTTTTCATCCTGAACAGCCGTTGATCAATGGTCATGAACAGATGTGAATCATAATTAATAAGAACGTATTGATTCATAAATTTTTCCCATCTCTTTTGTATTCTGTTTGCTTCTGCAGGAGGAATCGTAATCAGATGGATTCCATTTTCTTTGCGAACTCTACGTTCTATTTTGTGTTTGTATTTTCGGTGATACGTATATCCTTCTTGTTCAATGAGGTATTCCTTTGCATTTTTTGAGTCCTCCACTACGGCGATCCTGTCACCTTTCCATTCATCCATCAACAAATGAAACAATTCATATTGAAATGGATTCCCAAATCGCGGATGAACAAAAGAAATAGCCATAACATTGCTTTCACCAGACAGAATCAATTTTGCCGGCTCTAGAATGCATTTTTTATCTAGGTTTACCAGTAACTTATTTTGCTCCATTGTTTC
This sequence comes from Desemzia sp. FAM 23990, assembly GCF_045528485.1. Taxonomy (NCBI): domain Bacteria; kingdom Bacillati; phylum Bacillota; class Bacilli; order Lactobacillales; family Carnobacteriaceae; genus Desemzia; species Desemzia sp. FAM 23990. Next base: position 11,082 of record NZ_JBGQQW010000029.1, on the reverse strand, counting down.
TATAATCAACGCCTCCAATATATTTTATAGGATTTTATTCCTCAATATAAAGTACGTGATTTTGGTGAATTTCATTTTTTTAAACAAAAAATATCTACGAAATTTATCTCGCTAACCTTTAAAATAGAAAAATTCCAAAATATCCTTTAGATATCATGGACCTAAATTAGCGGTAAAACATAAACCTTATTATTTTAGTGAAAAAAGAATTGAAGTTCGATATAAATAAATTCATGCTACTCTTTTATATATATTTTTTCTTCACGATACAATATTTCTACCTTTTGATTTTGAATTTTACTGTATTGTTCAATAGCTAAAGGTATCGCAAGTAAATCTTTTGGATTTGAGTAGTCATCTATATATTGCTGCATCTCTGAAATGTTTTCTTGCTTACTGACTTCTTTCTTTTTATTTTCTTTATTCAATATCCAATCTGCACTCAATTCTGCAAATGTTGCCAATAATTCTATTTTCATCCCTCCAGTATCTTTTAACATTTTTGGGAATACATTATACCATGCTCCATCTTTACTTTTTAAAATTCTAAGACCTTCGAAGTATTCCGGAATCAAATCATATGTTTCCGCAAATTCTATCGTGCTATCTATTATGTTATCTAATAATTTTGTTAGCCAAACCTCATCAGATTGCCCTGACATAAGTATTTCAATTAAAATAGCTAAATTATAAGATTTCAAAGCATAATTATACGCATAATAGTTCTTTTTAAATTTATGTTTGTTATCTTGAATCTGTTTCTTTTTATCTTTATCCGACATTTTACTTCTTAAATCTTTTATCTGACTATGATAAAATTTCACATCCGCTAATGATTTAATCCGAATAGATTGAATATTTGTAAGTGTTGCCTGTGTATACAATGAACTAGTCATATAATACTCTAAATTTGAGTATACTTCCGTTATAAATTCAGTGTTAGCTTCAGCCAGACTTCTTTTGTCAGCCTCGAGAAAATTTTGAATTTCATTTATATTTTCTAACAGGCTTTTTAGACTTGTATTTATTTGACTTAAAAAATATTGATTAGTTGCAACTGAACAGACATTATAAACAGATAAAATTATGTTTGAAATTCCCATTACTTGTGATGGAGAGATATGTTGCCATTCAGCTTGTCCTAAAACTTTATTATTTGTGCCATATTCAACAATATTTCCTCTGACTAAATTGACATTATTAGCAGATTTCTGTAACTGACCTAATCCTTTATCAAAAACAACTTTGTACGCACCTTCATATTTTTGGGAATCACTTACTTGTTTTAACACATTAGGAAGTTGTTGAAATACAGCCAGATTTTTACTTGTATTTAGATTCTCCAAACGTTTCCATTCTTTTGTATCAAATTCTGAGACTGGTTCGAAACCTACTAGTCCATTAATATTTTGTATAATTAATTTATAGTCATTGTTATCAATTACTTCTTTATCAAAGTCCATTTTAGCCATCCCTAACTATTATCATTATTTTCATCTCTAGTTTACCAACTACTATGATATTAATCTTAAATTCTTTTCGAAACATATCCTTTTTTTTTAAATTAACCTTCAATATTATCCTAGCAACATCAGTATAAGGAAAAGTCATAATTTTAAAGTAAAATTGCTTTCAAAGCATCACCCATTAATTTTTGTCGTTTTTCCATAAACTCTTCAAATTGTGATAGTTCATAAGAAGAATCATCCGGCATATATTTAGCATTCTCACTATTCTCTAGAATCTTAATCCAGTCTACTAGGGGCGTTGCATTTTTTCTAACATTCTCGCGCCCTTCTAATAATTGAAGATTCGCTAATGTATTTCTTCTACGTCTCCAATCATCTTTTCTATCATCATCAATTACTAATCCATTAGCAAGCTGAAGACTTGCAATCTTGTTCTCTTCAAAACCGGTATGTGGATGTAAGTGATCTTGATGGAAACCTTTCTGACTATATTTTAAATTTGGATAAAGCAAAGATAACAACATAAAGGTATATGCGCCAATTTCATACGTATCAAATAGTGCATCTATCTCTTCAGAAGTGTAGCGCAATGTTCTTTCACCAGTAAAGCGTACATTTAGTAAATTACTCATCCTAAATGAATCTGTTGGCACTACTTTCAAAGCTTCTCGTATACTTGTTAGTGCTGAGTTTGTAGCTGCACCAAAAACCTGTTTTACCTGTGCAATAACTATATACTTTCTTAATTCTAAAATGCTTTCATTATCAAAATTTCCACCATTAAAACGATAATATACCATTGGTGATACAGCCACATAAGATATAATATTCTCTGAATTAAAGCCGAATTCATTAAGTAGATCTACTGTGTCCTTGATAGCTTTACGAATGCTCTCCCAATTATCTTTTATCTTTAATACGCTTTCCTTCTTGAATGTCTCAACTTTAAGCGTAACGGACATATCGAGGAGATATAGACAAGTACGCATGATAAAATCATTGGAAAACTTATATCCTTCACCAATTTTATTAATTTCTGCAAGCAGTTTATCTATTTCATCTCTAGCTTTGTCCCAATGCGAAACAATGGTAGAGAATAACAAATCACTCTTCGATAAAATAGTACCACCAGAATTCACACGAACGAATATATCGAGGACGCTGTCGATATAGTCCGTTTGAACTTCAAAATAGTTAATTATTTCGTCACCCACAAGTCGAGTATGTAGCAAAGATATATTCTTCATTGCAATTTTATTCGCAGCCCAACCGCTCGGAATAATTAAATCTGTTACTAACTCATCTTGAGAATACTTTAATATATCTTTAACTAGGTACCATAGTTTATCATCTTTTTGCTTTTCAGCCTCTATTTGTGTCAGAAATTTAAACTCGTAAGAGATATCCTCCTCATCAGTTCTCTGACTATGCAGATTTAAATACAATTCTTTTATAGGGAATGCATCATCATTTTTCCATCGCTTGTTTGGTAACTTCCTGCTCATGCTACCTTGCAAAGCTATGTACAAAGAGGTTAATCTTTGTTGACCATCAAGAACAGCCCATATTGTTTCTTCATCACTTCCAATAGGAAATGGTTGTGGTGCAGATGGGTTTTTATAGATATCTCTTTCATGAAAATTTTTTATAAATTCGTACATTGAGTACTCTTTTTTGTTAATGATTGATTTTCTAACTTTCCAAAATAGAAAAGTTCCTATAGGATATCCAAGCATGATAGAATCCATCAACTTTGTTATTTGATCATTATTCCACACATATTTTCTTTGTATTGCCGGAAGATAAATTTTGCGACTATTTATTTCTTCGATTACAGCTCTTATATTTTTCTTTTCATATGCCATAAGTGTCTCTCCATTTTCCCTTTATTTTACTTTTTCTTATTGTAATTCTTATCGATCTATCAAACATACTTGTCACTCTGCAGATCCTTTAGTACAGCTATGAAAGTTCTATTTTTGATATCATTTAATAATGAGAATGGTTCTTCGTCTTCCTATAATTTTGTACCGGCTTTCAATTCATCCGATGTGAATCACTTTTTAATTTCCTATTAAAATTCTATGCCTTTCCCAAACTCGTTTTGCAAGTTCAGCAACCCTTATATATTCGTACATTAGGTTAATCATATCTGCTCTAGTTAGCATACAACATCTCCAATATACACTAATTATACTGTAATTCACTTGATTGTTGAACATAACAAATATTTCATATTTAAAGAAGCAGTCTTTGGACTTATTGATTTAATTGTGCATCACTACAAAAAAGTTCTAAACAAACTTTTATTGCCTTTGATAGAGATATGGTATATTCAATACATATTTACACTATACTTCATAAAACGATCGTTACTTATTCTGCTAAAACAAAAATGATTTATTTGAAAACATATGAGGGAAACCAAACAAAATTATTGTGAAAACATGCTCCTTTTGGTGTCCTAAGAAAGAATGTTATACTATTGATATCGTAAAATAACATCTTTTTTAATTCTCTACCTTTCAGTTACTCATTCCTAAAAATTTTTGGAGAAATATGGGGTTGCTTATAGCCATGAATAAGGATGCAATGAGAATTACTTAGCGTTAGGCTTTAGCCGTTACGCTAAGTTTGAAGCTTGCAAGCCTTGAGATGCGGTTTTCAGCTCAAGGTGTTCCCATGGCTTTCATAAGCAGCCCCATAGGTCGGAGGAAATTTCTTTACCAATATCAGAAGATAAAGGCATAAAAAAAAGAAGCTACTCAATAATAAAATCAAGTTAGCTTCTTTCTATTTTAAAGTACTAGTGCATTCACTACATATCTTGTTATACGAAGTTTACTAGTCTTCTATTCTTGTCAACAACGTTACCGACTCTATATGAGTAGTTTGTGGGAACATATCTACTGGTTGTACTTTTTCAACAGAATAGCCGCCTTCAGCTAGTAAAGCCACATCACGAGCTAATGTTGCTGGGTTACAGCTGACATACACCATTTTAGTAGGTTTCATTTCAAGTACAGCATCAATAAATTGTCCTTCTAATCCTTTACGTGGAGGATCTACCACTAGTAAATCTGCCGTACGTTCTTCTTGACTCCATTCAAGCATCACTTCTTCAGCCGCTCCAACTTGGTAAGTTACGTTTTCGACGCCATTTAACACAGCGTTGCGTTTTGCATCTTCAACGGCCATTTCAACGATTTCGATTCCGTATACTTCTTTAGCTTTTTTAGCCAAAGCAAGAGTAATGGTACCAATACCGCAATAAGCATCAATAACAGTTTCTTCACCCGTCATATCTGCAAAATCAAGGACTGTTTGGTACAATTTCTCCGTTTGCAATGGGTTGACTTGATAGAAAGAACGGTGAGAAATCTCAAACGTATTTCCCATCAATTCATCCGTAAATTTGTCTTCACCATGCAATACGATAGCTTCTTCTCCTAAGATCACGTTTGTGCCTCTTGGATTGACGTTTTGAACGATACTGACAACCTCTGGCAATGCTTCAAGAATATCTGGAATAATCTTGCTTGTCGGGAACAATTTCGCTGTACGTGTTACCAACACGATCATCATTTCACCAGTATGGTATCCTCTGCGAACCACAATGTGGCGCAAGTTCCCTGTGTTGTCTTTTTCGTTATACGGTTTAACACCGTATTCACGTATAATATCTCGAACCGCAATAATCGCTTGATCGATTTTAGGATCTTGAATCAGGAAGTCTTCAATCGGAATCAAGTCATGACTATTTTTACGGTAAAAACCGGTTGTCAATAGATCTCCAACCTTACGAACTGGAACCTGTGCTTTATTGCGGTATCCCCAAGGTTCTTCCATACCGATAGTGTCCAATACCGGAACTTCAGGCATTCTTGCAATACGCTGCATCACATTCTCAACTTGTTGTTTTTTGAACGCTAATTGAGCCGAATAAGACATGTGTTGCAATGGTGTAATTCCTGTACGTGTATACATTTGGTTTCTTAAAGGTACACGATCAGAACTTGAAGTCAAACGATTCATGACTTTTCCATAACCATAAGTTTTTCCTGTTTTGTGAATTTTGATTTCTACTTTTTCTCCGGGCAAAGCATCTTCAATAAAAAGCGGGTAGCCATTTATTTTTCCAACACCCATCCCTTCAAATGTTAAATCTTCAATCGTAACCGTATGCTGTTCGTTTTTATTTACTGGAATAGTTTGGTCTTTTTTCAAATCCTTTTCTCCTTCCACTCAAAAACATTCTCTGTCTTTGGTGCGCTTGTTCTCATTTGCAACGGCCGTTTTTCTTGTGCTGCATGAAGCGAAAGTGATCTAAAAAGAAAACTTTCGTGTATTATTTTTCTTCTGGCAAATCCCCAGTTAATTCTTCCACTTGTTTCAAGAAAGCTTCTTCTACATCATCTGCAAATTCATCTTTTTCTTCTACATCATACGGAATCAAATCAACATCAGCAAACATTTCAATATGCTGTTGCAAATTGGTGAACTCTACTGGTGAATCTCCGCCATATTCTCCATCTAAATTGATCATCAATGGCGCTGAATCAGTTGTTTGTGCTTTAATCTTATTCGTTTTGATGTACATAATTTTAGAACTGTTGATGTGTTTTCCACCATTTAATAATTCTGCTATCAAACGGAATATTTCTAACAAATTGGCCGTTTTAACAATAATCAACGTAAATTTCCCATCATCTAATCGGGCATCCGGCGCAATTTGCTCAAAACCGCCTACTGAGTTGGTCAAAGCCACGAAAAACATAGAAGCATTTTCTTCAAAAATACCATCATCGTATTCAATTTTCATAGGAACAGCTTTAATGCGGGGCAACATTTCTGCGCCTTTAACAAAATAAGCTAAATACCCAAATACAGATTTTAATTGAGACGGCACTTCATAAGTCAATTCAGTAAGATATCCGGCAGCACCAATATTAATAAAGTAAGACAATTGCTTTTCTGTCTTCGCTTGACCAATATCCATATGAATGGTTTGTTTTTTTTCAATGATTTTTGCTGCAGCGATCATATCATTTCTCGGAATGTGCAATGCTCGAGCGTAATCATTCGTCGTACCAGCAGGAATAATAGCCATTTTAGGACGTTTTTTTAGTCCAGCCAATCCATTGACAACTTCATTGATCGTCCCGTCACCACCAGCAGCGACAATCAAATCGAAACCTGCTTTAGCAGCTCTTTCGGCTTCTATTTGAGCAGAAAAAGGTTCTGGTGTAGTAGCAAAAGTACTGGTTTCATAACCAGCACTTTCGTAAACACGCAATATTTCAACTAGGTTTTTCTTTAATAATTCACGCCCAGATGTTGGATTATAAATAATTCTCGCACGCATCTGTCTACCTTCTTTCCAAATTACCGTTTGCTTAACTCTTGGTTTAACAGTTTATTCACAACACCAGGGTTTGCTTGTCCTTTAGTTGCTTTCATAATTTGACCCACGAGGAATCCGATAGCTCGGTCTTTTCCGTTTTTGTAATCTTCAATAGACTGTGCGTTATTGTCTAGAATCTCATTGATGATCGGCAACAATTTAGCAGGATCACTTAATTGAACCCAACCGTTGGCTTCTACAACAGTTCCGGCATCTCCGCCATTTAGAATCAATTCACGGAAAACTTTTTTCGCAATTTTTGAACTGATAGTTCCATCAGCAATCAAATTAATCATCCCTGCTAAGTTTTCAGGAGTCAATTTCGTATCGTGCAACTCTAATTTTTCACTGTTTAAGTAAGCTGATACTTCACCCATCAACCAGTTGGCTGCTTGTTTAGCGTCAGCTCCTTTTTCAAGAGTTTCTTCAAAAAAGTCTGACATTTCTTTAGTAGCCGTTAATTGAGACGAGTCAGTTTCAGAAAGTCCAAAGTCATTAGCGTAACGAATACGACGTTCTTTCGGCATTTCAGGAATCGATTCTCTGACACGTTCGATCCATTCATCTTCAATGTATAAGTTTGGCAGATCTGGTTCAGGGAAGTAGCGGTAATCACTCGAACCTTCTTTGACACGCATCAAAATTGTTTCACCAGTAGATTCGTCGTAACGACGCGTTTCTTGTTGAATAACGCCTCCAGCTAGCAATACTTTCTCTTGGCGTTTTTCTTCAAAGGCTAACCCTCTGCGCACAAAGTTGAAGGAGTTTAAGTTCTTCAATTCGGTTTTCGTCCCAAATTCTTCTTGACCGAATGGACGAATCGAGATATTGGCGTCACAACGCATAGAACCTTCTTCCATTTTAACATCACTTACACCAGAGTATTGGATGATTTGTTTAATCGCTTCTAAATAAGCGTAAGCTTCTTCCGGTGAACGCATGTCTGCTTCGGAAACAATCTCAATCAAAGGAGTTCCTTGACGGTTTAAATCGACATAAGAATAGCCGTCTGTACCGTGAGTGTTTTTCCCAGCATCTTCTTCTAAGTGGACGCGTTCGATACGGATTTTTTTCTTTTTGCCTTCCACTTCAACTTCGATCCATCCATCATGTCCAACAGGTTGGTCAAATTGAGAAATTTGGTACGCTTTGGGATTATCTGGATAGAAATAATTTTTACGGTCAAATTTAGTGTCTTGTGAAATTTCACAATTTAAGGCTAATGCAGCACGAATACCAAATTCTACAGCACCTTTATTGATGGTTGGTAAAACTCCTGGGTAACCCCAGTCAACTACGTTTGTATTGGTATTCGGTTCAGCTCCAAAATGTGCTGGAGATGGCGAGAACATTTTAGAGTCGGTTTTTAATTCTACGTGGACTTCTAGTCCAATAACTGTTTCAAAATTCATGTACTTTCTCTCCTCCTACAAGTTTGGTCTTGCTTTGTGGAATTCTGTTGCTTGTTCGAAAGCATAAGCTGCTTGGTAGATCGTTTGTTCATCGAAATGGTTTCCGATCAACTGCAATCCAACTGGCATGCCTTCTGAGAAACCACAAGGGATAGAAATTGCAGGAACTCCAGCTAAGTTCACTGGTACTGTTAAGATATCTGACAAGTACATAGCAATTGGGTCATTAACTTGTTCTCCAATACCATATGCAGTTGTGGTTGTTGTTGGACCTAAAATCAAATCGTATTCTTTAAAGACATTTTCAAAGTCTTGGCGAATCAATGTACGAGCTTTAGAAGCTTGTTTAAAGTGGGCATCATAAAAACCAGAACTTAAAGAGAATGTTCCCAGCATAATACGACGTTTCACTTCTGGTCCAAAACCTTCCGTACGTGTTTTAACATACAACTCTTCTAAAGATTCTGCATCTTTAGCTCTATATCCATAACGAACGCCATCAAAGCGTTGTAGGTTAGAAGAAGCTTCAGAAGAAGAAATAATGTAGTAAGCTGCAATACCGTACTTAGAATGCGGTAAGCTCACGGTTTCAATAATAGCACCAAGTTCTTTATATGTTTCAATAGCTTTCAAGACTGCTTCTTTCACGCCTTCTTGCAGACCATCTTCTAAGTATTCTTTAGGAACACCAATTTTCATTCCTTTAACGCCATCGGCAATCCCTTTGGTAAAGTCTGGTGTTTCTTTTGTGGAGCTCATTGCATCTTTTGGATCGTGACCGCTGATCGCATTTAATGCAATCGCATTGTCTTTTACATTACGCGTAAAGGGTCCAATTTGATCTAAACTAGATCCGAAAGCAATCAATCCAAAACGTGATACACGTCCATAAGTTGGTTTCATTCCAACCACACCAGTAAAGGCTGCTGGTTCACGAATGGATCCACCGGTATCCGTTCCTAATGAAACGGGAACTTGTCCAGCTGCTACTGCTGCTGCAGAACCACCTGAAGAACCACCGGGAACTTTAGATAAATCCCATGGGTTGCGAGTTAATTTGAAGTAAGAGTTTTCTGTACTTCCACCCATCGCAAATTCGTCCATGTTTAATTTCCCAACTGAAATCATTCCAGAATCCGTTACTTTTTCAGTAACAGTTGCATTATATACTGGAATAAAGTCTTCTAACATACGACTGGCAGCTGTTGTTAAAGTTCCTTCAGTAACAATATTATCTTTGATTCCAATAGGCAATCCAGATAGAATATTTTCAGGGTCAATCCCTGCTTCGTCCATTTCACGAGCTTTTAATAAAGCTTCTTCTTCTGTCAATGTAATGAAAGAACCCACTTGATCTTCTGTTTCGGAAATACGGGCAAAAACGGCTGTCATAATTTTTTCTGCTGTCGTTTCTTTGTTGACCAGCATGGTATGAAGTTCTTCTAACGAATGATCTAATAAACTCATCTTATGCTCCTCCTTCCGCATTGTCTATCATAGCTGGAACTTTTATTAAACCGTCTTTTTCAGATTTTACATTTTTAAATAATTTTTCGCGATCTGTACCAGGAGCTGCTTTGTCTTCACGCATGACACTGTAAGTTCTCATTCCGTGTGTCATAGTGGGTACATGTTCAGTATCTAATTCACTTAATTGTTCCACCATTTCAATGATTTTATCCATTTGATCGGTGAATTTTGCAATCTCATCATCTGGGATTTCTAATTTTGCTAATTTTGCAACGTGTCTGATATCTTCTTCAGTTACTGTCATTTATTATTTCACTCACTTTCTAAAAGTTCACAGATTTAAAACTTCCTTCCTATAATATCACAAACCGCGTACAGACTCTATGAATTCTTCATTTCAATGGCGAGAATTTAACGGTTGTTTAATCTCCTAGAACTTTTTTCGATCCTTTTTCAACTTATTTTTCATGATGAATAAGATAAAATCGGTTCTACAATAGTTGCCATTGGTAAATAGATAATATCCTTCTTTTTAACTCTAAGCCTATTAGAAACACATTTCTAGAAATTTCAGGAGGAATATGGGGTTGCTTATAGCCATGAAAAAGGATGCAATGGGAATTAATCCCGAGTTAAAGCTTCAGCTTTTACTCGGAGTTTGTTCTCCGCTGCGCTGCGCATACCATTTCCGTACGTCGCTAGCGCTCCAACGGCTTCGGCAACGCTCGCAAACCTTGAGTCGCGGTTTTCGGCATCAAAACGCGCTTTAAACATCAAGGCTAAAATTACCTTGATGAAAAACACGCTTTGAACATCAAGGCTAAAACTTCCTTGATGAAAAATTCACTTTGAACATCAAGGATAAAATTACCTTGATGAAAAATACGCTTTAAACATCAAGGCTAAAACTTCCTTGATGAAAAACACGCTTTGAACATCAAGGATAAAACTTCCTTGATGAAAAATACGCTTTGAACATCAAGGATAAAATTACCTTGATGAAAAATACGCTTTAAACATCAAGGATAAAATTACCTTGATGAAAAATACGCTTTGAACATCAAGGCTAAAACTTCCTTGATGAAAAACACGCTTTGAACATCAAGGATAAAACTACCTTGATGAAAAACACCATTTAAACATTAAGAGCAAAATTGGCCGGCTTGAATCGGTTAAATAACAAACTTAAATCAGTTAATCGTAAGCCCGTTAAAATTAACCGCATAGAATTGTTGTCTCCCCTCTTGTAAGATTGACTTATCTCAATCAGACAGGAGGGATTTTTACTATGCGAGATCAAAAAAATAATCAACCCATCGTCCCCGTC
>NZ_JBGQQW010000028.1:0-51076 GCF_045528485.1 Desemzia sp. FAM 23990 | reverse complement strand
CTTGGGCTTCCTTCAGATTCCACCTCACGGTGGACACCCTTGCCGTCAGCTATATGCTTACCACTGTCAGGTCGCATTCGGGACTTGCACCCGTTAGAGTTCGCCCATGCTGGGCGAACGAAAAAAGACTCGCCATAAGCGAGCCTTTTAACGGGGGTAAAATAACTTATCCTTTTCGTCTTCCGGCAATTAATGAGAAGATAAAGATAAGAACAACAGCACCAATTAATGCTGGGAAGACATAAAATCCACCGACGTTCCATCCCCATTCTCCTAATAACGATGTACCTAACCATGAACCAATAAATCCGGCAACAATGTTACCAACGATTCCGAATGGTACGTCTCGTCCAACTATCATACCTGCGATAGCTCCTAAGACACCACCAACGATTAATGACCAAATAAGTGACATAAATTCCACTCTCCTATATAAATAATATTTGTAATGAACTATTACAATTATTAGTATAGACACAATTTGTTCAAAACTCAAAGAATATGCTTGTTATCCATATTTGGTTTCTTTTGTTAAGAATCTTTACTGGTCAATTCAAGCAATTGATCGCGTAATGTGGTTTCCATAGTCGTTAATTCATGTTCAGCTTCTTTACGTTTAATTCGTCCTTCTTTTTGAATCTCTAGGGTTTGTTGTAAAGTATCAATCAAATCAGTTTGTGTTTGCTGCAATGTTTCAAGGTCAATAATGCCTCGCTCATTTTCTCTAGCTGTCTCGATAGCAGAGGTCTTCAAAAGCTCTGAATTTTTCTTCAGTAAATCATTCGTGGTTTCAGAAACTTGTCGTTGAGCTTCAACCGCATCTTTTTGTCTGAGCAATGTAAGAGCGATCACAATTTGGTTTTTCCAAAGGGGGATAGCCGTATTGATAGAAGATTGAATTTTTTCTGACAAAGCTTGGTTCGTATTTTGGATCAAGCGGATCTGAGGAGCTTGTTGAATCGTCATTTGACGAGCCAATTTTAAATCATAGACTCTTTTTTCCAATCGATCAAGGAATTGATTCAAATCGTTCACTCGTTGAACATCCATTTGGTTGGTGCTGCTTTCTGCTTGTTCTACAGCTGCAGGTATCAATTGAGTTAACAATTCTTCAATTTTTACTTCGCCTGCTGCAATGTAAATATTCAATGCCTCAAAGTAATCTAAGTTTTTGACATAAAGTTGTTCCAACATGGAATTATCTCGTAACAACAAATCTTTTTCTTTGTCCAACTTTCCAGCTATTTTATCTACTTGCGCACCAATTTTTTGATACTTAGCGGTAACTTCATAAATAGAGCGATTGATTTTTCCAAACAATTTTTTGAAAATATTGTTATCTTCAGCTTTTAAATCATCAGGATTAGCTTCATTTAAGCGATACATCAATTCATTGAGGGTTTCTCCAATTTCACCTGTATCTTGGTTTTGAACATGATCCAGCATAGAATGAGAGAAGTCGCCTAATTTTTTTTGAGCAGCTGCTCCATAAGACATCACAGATTCAATATTCGTTTCATCAATCTGTCCGGCTAAGGAATAAGCTTGTTCTTGTCGTTCTTTGGGTAATTTATCTACTAACCGTTCACTTTTTTGCTCTTTTTGCAATTCTGTATCGATAGGATCAGCTGCTGCAGGCAGTGAAGGGTCTGCAAATGGATTTGCCAGTAAACTGTCCAGTTCTGCGTTAACATCTTTAATTGTTGTAGAAGGTTCATTTTGATTGGTATTCATCGGTTCTTTGTTTGTATCGACCATAGTGTCAACTCCTAAAATTATAGTTCCTCGTTAGTGATTTCATTTGTTGTATCATTATCTCTTGTAATGGTTTTCTTTGCAAGTTCGACCTCTAATTCAATATCATCAATGTCATCTGATTTAAAAGATACATAATCTTCGGCAATCAAGTTGCACATGCCATCAATTGTATTAGCACTTTCTTCCAGTACATCAAAGGTAGATTTGTGTTTCACTTCATGACTGTCTACTTCATTGTACTTAGTGGTCAAGTCTTTTAAAGAAGGAAGGTGTACGTACAAAAATTTATCCACGTCATGCAAACGATGAGGTTCTTGAGTAATTTCTTTAAATAACGCTTTTGCTAAATGGACAGTGTTATTGCGTCTTTCAATCGCCGTCAGCTTAGTAGATTGGCGCATGTTTTGTTCTAATTCCAAGATATTGATTTTTGCCGTCTGCATCGTTTCTCTAAAAAAATTCATTTCATCCTTGGATAAGCCTTGCGATCTGTAAAAAGCTTCTTTTTCAGGAGATAAACGTCTTAATTTTTGTACTTTAGTTCGTGAAGCTTTCTTGGGTTCTTTTTTTAAAAAAAGAAAACCGCCGATGACTAAACTGATTATTAAAGATGGCCAAAATCCAAAATCAAGCACTAACAACACTAAAAAAACAGCAATTGTTCCTGCAGTTGTAAATGTATACTTTAATATTTCGCCTAAACTTTTGATAAAATTATCCATATTTGTCCACCTCTTAAATAAATTTGAAAAAATTCGTAGTCTTTTCTGGTTAAGTATATTTTAGCATAAATGCTCCCTACAAATACATCCGACTTAAGAATGAATTGTTACTCTCAGTATAAAGTAAAATAAGGATTCTTTCGACTGATAGCTGTTTGGCTGCTTGTTTTTTTAAACATTCAACGGTATCATAGAACAAGACCTTGTCGAACGGAGGAAAGCGTCATGAAGTTTGAAGAAAAAACGTTGTCTAGTGAACAGATTTATAAAGGAAACCTAACAGAATATTTTGTAGAGTCCGTTGAATTGCCGAATGGGAAAACTTCTACCAGAGAAATCGTCAGACATCCTGGAGCCGTAGCAATTATGCCATTTACTCCCGATGGAAAAATGATTTTTGTAGAGCAGTTTCGTAAACCAATTGAAAAAACCATTATTGAGATCCCAGCTGGTAAAATCGATGATACAGACTCACATCCTCATGAAACAGGATTAAGAGAGTTAAAAGAGGAAACAGGGTATTATGCTCATGTTTTTGAACTAGTCAAAACTTTTTATACCACACCAGGTTTTACGGATGAAGTGATTCATTTGTATCGGGCTTCTGAGCTGGAAAAAACAGAAGAATTGGCTTTAGATGAAGATGAATTTTTAGAACTTAAAGAATTGTCTTTTGAAGAAGCATGGCAAGCTTATGAAGTTGGCCAAATAGTGGATGCAAAAACCATTATGGCGTTGCTTTATTGGAAAATCGAACGATTAGCCGCTGATTAAAAGGATGGTGGATATGGGAAACAGTTTGAGAGAACAAGAGAGAAAAAAACAACAAGCTGAATTAAAAAAGCAAAAACAATTCGCAAAAAAACGTGATAAAGCAGAAAAAAAATACCAAAAAGAACAAGAAAAACAAGGCTTTGCTACTAGAAGTCGAAAAGGCGAGAATGACAAAGTGAGAGAAGCCGGGAAAAAACTCAATCTAGCGATATTGATTGTGTCTGTATTGCTGGTCGTTGCGTTGTTGATTGTCTTTTTAGTGTAAAACAGTTAAACATCCATGGATAATTGCAAATAGAGAGATATGAGGAGAAATGAAATGAGAATTGGTATCATCGGAGCAATGGAAGAAGAAACGATTGCGTTGAAAAACAACTTAACAGAGCGAAACGATTGGGCGAAGGCAGGAGCGACATTTTCTTCTGGAAAAATGGCGGGCCATGATATTATATTAGTCCAATCAGGGATTGGAAAAGTCAATGCAGCAATAGCAACTACATTATTGATCAATGACTATCAAGCAGACGTTGTTTTTAATACAGGGTCAGCAGGAGCGGTAGATTCTAGTTTAGCCATAGGCGATGTAGTTATTTCTACTGAGCTGTCTTACCATGATGCTGATGCACGAGCATTTGGCTATGTTATGGGGCAAGTACCGCAAATGCCTGCTCGTTATCCAGCTGATGAACAGCTGATCAGCGTGATCGAAGCAGCTACTCAAAAAGTAGGGTTAAAATCAGTGAAAGGGCTTATTGTCACAAGCGACTCTTTCATTGCAGATAAAAAGACAATCCAACGTATCAAAACAGATTTCTCTGATGCTATGGTATCGGAAATGGAAGGGGCTGCTGTAGCACAAGTTTGTTACCAGTTTAAAACTCCATTTGTTATCGTGCGAGCTGTTTCAGATTCAGCTGATGATGAAGCAGGAATCAGTTTCGACAAATTTATTATTGAAGCTGGAAAAAAATCAGCTGAGATGGTGATGGAAGTTATTAAGCATCTATAGTCTAAAACATAGAAAAGTATTCATAAAGAGGTAAAAAAGCGGCCTTCAAAAATTAGATGTCACTCTAATTTTTGAAGGCCGCTTTTTTCACTTAGGGCAAAAGACTAAAGTTTCTTTTGAGCAATTTCATTATAGATCACAAAACCATTTTTGCGATAGGTTTCTTTGGCGATTTCGTTGGTTGCCCAATAATGCAATTCTACAAATGCAATATTTTTTTTGCGGGCATAATCATCCGCATATTGGAGCAATTCTTTACTTAATCCTTGTCCTTGATAATCCGGCAAAACAGCGATATGGCTGATGTATAAGCGCGTATAGCCGTAACGATAAACCGATTCTTTCATCTCTTGTTCTTCCAACCACAGATAAGCAGCAATCGGACCTTCTTCTTTTGCTTCATCAATCCAAAGAAATACTCTGGCTTTCGGATTTTGAAAAACTGTTTCAAAATGAAGCGCAATAGCTTCTTCGTCATAAGATTTGAAAAACTCCGGGTACATACTGCGGTGTTTTTCTTGCATAGTTTTTCCTAATTGACCCATTAATTTAGGGTCTTTTGTTTCTACTATTTGCACGTGTGATTCACTCCTGGTTCTGAATAAAAAATTAAGAGAAGAAACGTTTAAAAAACGATTTTTTCTGCTCAGTTTGTTGAGGCTCTTCTTTTTTAGGCAAAGGATACTTTTCGGCGACATCAATAATGGATTCATTTACGTCCGTAGGGGCAGCGAAAATCAATGCATAAGGACAAGTTTGAGCATATTCATTAGCGACTAGTGTGAACGGAATATCAGCTTGTTTACTGGCTTTAATGAAAGGCTCGAATGGCTTCATATCTAAATTACCATTCAGCAGTAAGCTGCCATCAGGATGACGTTGAAATTCAGTTGTAAAGGCCTTTAAACTATTGTTTAGAGAGAGTTGATCTAAAGTTGCTGTCAAATAAATTCTTTCTCGTAAACTGCCCAAA
Source organism: Desemzia sp. FAM 23990 (assembly GCF_045528485.1). Classification (NCBI taxonomy): domain Bacteria; kingdom Bacillati; phylum Bacillota; class Bacilli; order Lactobacillales; family Carnobacteriaceae; genus Desemzia; species Desemzia sp. FAM 23990. The sequence continues at coordinate 45,840 of NZ_JBGQQW010000028.1, read as the reverse complement.
AATTCTTTCCGTTCTGAAAGCAATGTTTGTTTTGCACCGTATTGTCCTTTTTGTAAATAATCGTTTGGATCTTTATTGACCATATCAAAAACCCCTTATTCAAAAATAATTAGTCTCATCATTTATTCTATCACATATTCCAAAAGAAAAATAAGAAGGATGTCTTTTTTTGTTCAAGAGTTGATCTAGTCCATTCGAATTATGAAAAGATTATTGTGAAATGTCTATACCGAATTTATTAGAACTCGTTGCTCTTTTTTTATTTAGTCGAATTTTTTCAAATAAATCCGGTTAAAAATAGGGTTGAAACTTTACATGCAGTTTACTTGTAAAAAGTAAGTTCGTGGTGTATCATTAATTTTGTAGTAAAAAACAACCACTAATCGGAGGTAATGACAGATGGGAAAAAATGTTGGAGTCTTAGTAGGTAGTTTACGTAAAGATTCATTAAATAAGATAGTCGCAAAAAAATTGGCTGAGTTATTTCCAGCTGATTATCACTTAAGCTTTATTGAAATTGGTGATTTACCAGTCTACAATGAAGACCTAGAAGCAGATGCTCCAGAAAGTTATAACCGTTTCCGTAAAGAAATGAAAGAACAAGATGCTTATATCTTCATGACACCTGAATACAACCGAGGTATGCCAGCTTCATTGAAAAACGCTATTGACGTGGGTTCTCGTCCTTGGGGAGAAGGTGTATGGCCAGGCAAACCAGTTCTTGTGGGATCTGTTTCCCCGTCAGGTATCTCTGGTGCACTAGCTAACCATCAAGTTCGTCAATCATTAGTATTCGGTGACAGCCCAGTTATGGCCCAACCAGAACTTTACATTGATGCAACTAAAGCTATTGGTGAAGATGGACAAGTTGTAGAAGGAACTGTGGAATTCTTACAAAGTATTGCTGATGCATTTGTAGCTTTCATTGACAAAAACACTAAATAAATCATTTCATAAAATCACTAAACGGATGCAGAAAATCTCTAAAGGTTTTCTGTGTCTATTTTTATTCTCTACAGCAATGATAAAAAAGCCTGTTTTACAAAATCTTAATTCAAATGGACAAAAAGATCCTCATCCATTCGTTCCAGCGATACAATAATGGTAAAATAAGAACAAGTACTAAAGAGAGGTGTTTCACTAATATGCAGACAAAAGAAGAACCATACTTTACACAAACAACATTTTCGATTTTTTCAATTGAAGGCTTAGAAGAACGGATGAAGGAAATTAGAACACATATCCAGCCAACGTTTCAGTCGTTAGGAGAATTCATTTCCAAATCATTGATCGCACAATTGGGTGGGGCGGTACTACCAGTACATGTAGCGAAACATTTGCGTCGAACTAAATTTGCTCCTGAGAGCACTTGGGTCGGAATTGGCGGAGATGCCAGAGGATATAAGAAATACCCTCATTTCCAAATTGCTATTGACCGAAAAGCTGTTTACATATGGTTGGCGTTTATTGACAATCCGCAATTTGAAAATGAAATGGCATCTTCCTTTTTGAAATTCCCTGAGTCTATTGCACAACTTTCTAAAGATTACATTGTTTCCTTAGATCATACAAAAGATAAGGTGACAGTGATAGACGAGATGGATATTACTGCTGCGTTGACAAGATGGCAGAAAGTGAAAAAAGGGGAGTTCATGGTAGGAAGATATTTAAAAGAAGACGACCCGATTTTAGATACTGCCGACCAGACAGAACAGTTCATTTTGGACACGGTTCGTGACCTTGTTCCATTATATAAACAGGCTTATGCAGCTTATCCAAAGGAAACTGTATAGTAAAAAAAAGACTTCCATTACGGAAGTCTTTTTTTTACTGCTTATTCATTATGCGAAAAAACTAAATGCCATTCGCTGCGTTTTGCTAAAAAGTCGCAAGCTAATTGTTGTGCACCTTCAAGGGTGAGATGAGCTGCCCACCCGCATTGCTTTTCATTGCTAGCTGGAACTTCAACAGCTCCTAAGACATCTTTCATCGTTTGTTCCAAAACGTCTAAAATCTCATCAGAGTTTTCGTGAAGCTTTCAGCATTCATTTTCTTTGTCATGATTGATGCTCCTTTTGAAATAAAATCTTTTTCTATATAACAAGAATTGATCGGATTTGTAATGGAGGTTACTGAAATAGGGAGAACAAAAAAAGCTCCCGCATCCTAATAAATAAGATGGGAGAGCTTTTGAAATGACAACTTTTATTAACGAGAGTAGTACTCAACAATAAGAGTTTCGTCGATTTCAGCAATCAATTCTTCACGTAATGGAAGACGAGTTAATGAACCTTCTAATTTTTCTTCGTCAAAAGAAACGAATTCTGGACGACCAAATACTGATTCAACAGCAGCTTTGATGATTTCCATATTTTTAGATTTTTCACGAACAGAGATTACTTGTCCTGGTTGAACGCTGTATGATGGAATATCAACACGTTTACCATCAACAAGGATGTGACCGTGGTTTACTAATTGACGTGATTGACGACGAGTAGTAGCTAAACCTAAACGGAAAACAACATTGTCTAAACGTTGTTCTAAAAGGATCATGAAGTTATCCCCATGTTTACCTTCTTTGATTTTACCAGCTTTTAAGAAAAGGTTGAAGAATTGACGTTCATTTACACCGTACATGAAACGTAATTTTTGCTTTTCTTGTAATTGCATACCGTATTCAGATAATTTTCTACGGCTATTTGGACCGTGATCTCCTGGTGCGTAAGGGCGACGTTCGATTTCTTTTCCTGTACCAGTCAATGAGATTCCTAAACGACGTGATTTTTTCCAACTTGGACCTGTATAACGAGCCATTATAAAATTCCTCCAATAAATCAATTTTTTGGAGTAAAATAATTAAGTTAAAAGTTCAGTAATACGTGCAGTTCATTTTCAATCTTCACCTTTGCAGCCGCAGGTTACACAATTGTGCTGTTCTAAAGAAAACGAATCCCTTAGGCAATGAACTGTTGACGCGGTTACCACTTTTTTTGCTGCATTATTTTACACATCCATCATTATAGCCTAAATCAGATAGCAACGTCAACATTCTTTTCAAATTAACCCCTATTTAGTTTACTGCAACTGAAGTTTCCATTAAAATAGTTGCGAATTCTTCTAAGTATTTGCGATCAATTTCATCAAAACGATTTGTGATAGGCGCATCGATATCTAATACTCCAATCAATTCACCAGCTGTTGTTTGAAGTGGCACAACAACTTCCGATTGGCTAGCGGCATCACATGCAATATGACCAGGAAATTGGTTCACATCTTCTACTATGATAGAATTATTTTGCTCGAAGGCTGTCCCACAGACGCCTTTACCCAGTTGGAGGCGAATACAAGCTACTTTTCCTTGGAATGGTCCTAACACCAATTCTTGAGAAGATTCTTCAAACAAATAAAATCCAGACCAATTGATTTCAGGTAAAGATTCATACAGTAAAGCAGAAGCGTTACTTAAATTAGCAATCAAGTTTTTTTCTCCAGCTATTAGTGCACGGAGTTGGTTGTTCATTAATTGATATTTTTTTTCTTTTGACATGTTAAAGACCCAACTTTCCACTTAGAAATAAACGTAAAGATTATTTCAGAATTTTTTTATTTGTACTGTTAGAACATTTCCATTATGTTATACTAATTAATAGGTATTTTACTAGGAAAATCGGAAAAAATCCATCCCATTATACAAGAAATGATAAACGGACTATTAAAAAATGGAGTATTCATTTTCAAACGGAGGGCTTTACATGAATGTTGAAATTACCGTCATCGTTATCATCGTCTTAGCGATAGCTGCTTTTGTAGCCAGTTATACGATGAGAAAAAAACACTACCGAATCGTCGACGAGTTGGAAGGGCAAAAACTGCAATTATCTGATATGCCAATAGTGGATGACATACATATGATCAAAACACTGAATCTCACTGGACAGACAGAAAAAAAATTCCAAAAATGGAAAACAGTGTGGGAAGGAGTAGAAAAAGAATCTATCCCAGCAATCGAGAATCACTTGTTTGAAGCAGAACGCTTTATTGACAAATTACGATTTGGAAAAGCAAAAGACGCTGAGGAGCTAGCAGAAAGTAAGATAAAAGAAACTAAAGAAACACTGCTCCGTATTCAAGAAGCATTGAGCGAACTTGTGAGAGGCGAAGAAAAAAACCGTTTAGAGCTTGAAAAAGTAAAAGAAATGTATCAAAGCATTCGGAAGAAATTGCTCACACACAGTTTCAGCTTTGGACCAGCTCTAGAAAAAATGGAGCATAAATTAACCGTACTGGAAACTGATTTTGCTACTTTTTCTGAATATACTTCTCAAGGGGATCACATAGAGGCTAAAGAAGTATTGGAAGAAGTTCGGACTAAGACGAAAAACTTGAACACACTTGCTCAGGACATCCCGGCGTTATTAAAAGAGATCAATGGTGAATTTGTAGAGCAATTAAAAGAAATCAAAATCGGGTATCAGATGTTAATAGAAGAAGAATTTAAGTTTCCAGAAGATCGCATTTTAGAAAAAATTGCAGAAATCGAGACAGAGCGGTTGGCTGCTGAAAAATTAGCGGGAAACTTAGAGATAGAGGCAGCACAAGAAAAAATTCCCGTGATAGAAAACGAAATCGATCAGTTGTATGAAGTAATGGAATTTGAAATGGAAGCTAGTCAGTATGTAGCAGAGAATAAAGAAAAAATCGAGCAATTGATCACTTACTTGACACGCAAAAACAGTAAGCTGCTTATTGAGATCGATCGAGTTTCTCAAAGCTATAAACTGAATCACAATGAATTAAAACAAACACAAGATTTTAAAGACCAATTAGATGAACTGACAGAAACAGTGAATTATTATTTGGAAGCCTTGCAACAAAAAGACATTGTTTATTCTGAAGCCAAAGAAAGTTTCCACTCCAGTATTGAAAAATTGGAAACAATTGACAAAGGTCAAAATGATATTGCCCAACATTTAAAAGAACTGCGCAAAGAAGAAACAGAAGTGAAAGAAAGTATCGATGACTTTGAATTTAATATGCGTGCTATGAAGCGTTACATTGAAAAGCAACATCTTCCGGGTCTTCCGATTGATTACATGGATCTGTTTTTTGCGGTTACACAAAAAATTGAAAATCTGTCCATCGAGATCAATAAATTGAGAATCGATATGGACGAAATAAAGAAAATGGCAGACTTTATTGAGGATGACATCGAGCTATTGCTGGATAAGACAGAAGAAATCGTTGATACTGCATTATTGACAGAATACATGACGCAATACGCTAATCGGTATCGTCAAAGTACTCCTCAAATTGCTTCAGCTACTCAAAAGAGTTTTAAATTGTTCAATCAAGAGCACAATTACCGTGAGGCACTGGAAACTATCTCAACAGCATTAGAGGAAGTAGAACCAGGAGCGTATAAAAAAGTCGAAACAATGTATTTCAATGAAATCAAACCAAAAACCTAAAGGCATAAGAAGCTGAGAGAAAAATCTCAGCTTCTTATTTTTTGGAGCCTTTGATGAAAGAGTTATTTTTCATCCCGCTGTGATTGTGTCTAGATGTTGAAAACCGGAAATGAAATCTTGTACTTGCAGAAGATTTTGTTATAATAGGTAAAGAATTTTTCAACGAGTAAAAAAATAGTTGAAGTAGAAAGAATGTGGAAAAATGATTTATTTTGACAATAGCGCAACAACTCAAGTTGATGACAGCGTATTGGAAACTTTTATGAAAGTTAGCCAAAAAATGAATGGAAATCCTTCTAGCTTGCATCAATTAGGAGATATGGCAGATGGGTTGTTACAACAATCAAGAAAACAGGTCGCTTCTATTATGGGCGTTCAAGAATCGGAAATATTCTTTACGAGCAGCGGTACAGAAGGGGACAATTGGGCCATCAAGGGAACAGCGATCGAAAAAATGCGTTATGGAAAACACCTGATTACAACTACGATTGAACATCCGGCAGTGAAGGAAAGTATGCTTCAATTGGAACAATTAGGTTTTGAAGTGACTTATTTGCCCGTTAATGCAGAAGGAGTCATTTCCATTTCAGATGTAAAAGCGGCCATTCGTCCTGATACTATATTGGTGTCGATTATGGCGGTAAATAATGAAGTAGGCAGTATCCAGCCGATTGAAGAAGTAGGAGAAGTATTGAGAGATTATCCGACGATTCACTTTCATGTAGATGCTGTACAAGCAGTAGGCAAGGTGCCTCTCAATTTAAGCGCGACTTCACGTATTGATCTAGCTACATTTTCTGGACATAAATTTCATGGTTTAAAAGGCACAGGGTTCCTGTACATCAAACGCGGAAGAGTAATCGCTCCTCTACTGAGTGGCGGCGGACAAGAAAAAGGGCGCCGCAGCGGGACAGAAAATGTAGCTGGTATTGCAGCCATGGCTAGAGCCTTACGTCTATTATTTGATCAAAAAGAACAAAAAATAGCGCATCAAAAACACATCAGAGATTACTTGATGGATGAACTAGCGAACTATAGCAAAGTACACATTTTCTCTACCAAACAAGGTGCACCGCATATCGTTTGTTTCGCTTTAGGAGATATTCGTGGTGAAGTGAGTGTGCATGCATTTGAAAAAGAAGCTATTTTTATTTCGACTACGAGTGCTTGTTCGAGCCGCAGCAAAACCAGTTCCAGTACGTTAGCAGCGATGAATGTGCCTAGTAAAATCGCTACAGGAGCGGTTCGCGTGAGTTTAACAGATACCAGCACCTTAGAAGAGGCCAAACAATTTTTGAATTCATTTGCTAAATTGTACGAAAACTTTAAAGATATTAAATAAGAGATTGAGAGAGGAAGTAAGTCATGCAATACAATGAGGTGATGGTTCGTTACGGCGAATTGTCTACAAAAGGGAAAAATAAAAAAACGTTTATCAGTCGCTTGGCTCAAAATGTTAAAGCAGCTTTGCACGATTTTCCCGAAGTAAAAGTTCATGGAGAACGCGATCGCATGCATTTGGAATTGAAAGATGCCGATAGCGAGGAAGTATTGAAAAGATTGGAGCCTATATTTGGGATTCAAAATTATTCTCCTGTGATGAAGTTGGACAGAGACATGGAACAAGTGAAAAAAGTCGCTGTCGAAATGGTGAAAGAGCAGTATGTCCCAGGTAAAACATTTAAGATCGCTACTCGTCGATCAGACCACGAGTTTCCTTTGGATACTAACGACATCAATTTGATGTTGGGTGATGAAGTCATCGACCATATTGAAGGCATTCAAGTTCAAATGAAAAAACCGGATATTACGTTACGTGTTGAAGTGCGGCTAAACGGCATTTTCTTATCTTGCCAAACGATCCAAGGAGCAGGTGGCCTTCCAGTAGGAACAAGTGGTAAGGGGATGCTGATGTTATCTGGCGGAATCGATTCTCCAGTTGCTGGCTATTTGGCTATGAAACGGGGAGTTGAGGTGGAAGCTGTACATTTCCACAGTCCTCCATACACTAGTCCAAGAGCTTTGCAGAAAGCGAAAGACTTAACCTCTAAAATTGCTGCCTTTTCTGGAAATCTGCAATTTATTGAAGTGCCTTTTACTGAAATCCAAGAAGAGATCAAAAAGAATGTTCCTGAAGGGTACTTAATGACAGTGACGCGTCGTTTCATGATGCGCATCACAGATCGGATTCGTGAACAACGCAAAGGTTTGGCTATATTGAACGGAGAATCTTTAGGACAAGTGGCTTCTCAAACGATGCACAGTATGATTGCTATCAATGATGTGACGAATACTCCTGTATTGCGTCCAGTTGTCTCAATGGATAAAAATGAAATTATTGATATTGCTAAAAAAATCGATACGTTTGAATTGTCTATTCAACCATTTGAAGATTGCTGTACTATTTTTGCACCGCCAGCACCCAAAACTAAACCCGATCTGCAAAAAACAAGAGATTTTGAAGCTCGATTAGATGTAGAAGGATTGATCGAACGGGCGATGGATGGCTTAGTCATCTCTACGATCAGTGTGGGAGACACCTTGGAAGAGCAACAGCATGAAGCTTTTAGTGAATTACTATAGAGAAGAATAAAAGGCTGTCTCCAGCATTGAGTATGATTATTCGACGTTGGGACAGCTTTTTTTAGTAAAGCAAGTTCTGTATGCTGCAGAACCTATATTTTTCGCTAGCGTTTAACGCAAAAGAATTTTATAATGGGAATAGAGTGTAATTTAGAGGAGTGAAGTGTGTGCAAATCACAAGAAAAGGGACACCTTATCAATTAAATGGAAAGCAAACCAACGTGGGAGATAAAGCCCCAGATTTTTCAGTCAAAAATCTAACAGGTGACATGATCCAATTGCAAGACTTTACAGGGAAAGTAGTGTTAATCAGTGTCATCCCAGATATTGACACTCGCGTGTGTGCTCAACAAACAAGAGCCTTCAATGAAAAAGCAAGCAATATTGAAGGAGTTCAATTAGTAACCATTTCAAACAATACCAAAGAACAACAAGATAATTGGTGTGCAGGAGAAGGTATTGAAATGGAAATGCTTCATGATACGAACCTGATATTTGGTGATGCTTATGGTCTTTACATGCCGGAACTAGAAAAACTGGCGCGTTCAGTATTTGTGGTTGATGCTAATGGTGTGATTGTGTATCAAGAAATTGTTTCTGAAATGGTGGATGAGCCAGATTATGAAGCCGTGATCGAAGCTGCGAAATCTGCTCGATAAATCAGCAATACAAGAATTCCGTTATTGAATTTTGAAGTTTAACATGCTACTATAATACAGAATAAAGCGATGAACAAGAGGAGTAGTTTCAGGTTTCATTTGAAGAGAAAAGGGCGATTGGTGGAAGTCCTTAATGGAACTGAAATGAAGGTAGCTTGGGAGCTGTCGAAGTGAAAGAAGAGTAGCTTTGACCGGTCTAACGTGACGTTAAACACGTGAATGAAGTGGTCTGTTCTTGAAGAAGAACAGGCAATATAGGTGGTACCGCGAATCCAAAAGCATTCGTCCTAATGTAGATTAGGATGGGTGCTTTTTTAGCGTTTTAAAACAAGATTACACTTTAAAAGAGAAAAGGAGTGGTGCAATATGGCAAAAGAACTTACAATGCCGACGAAATATCAACCGAATGAAGTTGAAGCTGGCCGTTACGAAAAATGGTTGGAAAAAGATTTATTCAAACCCAGTGGAGACAAAACGAAAAAACCTTTTTCAGTGGTGATTCCACCTCCAAATGTTACGGGTAAATTGCATTTAGGACATGCATGGGATACCACCTTACAAGATATCTTAGTGCGTCAAAAACGCATGCAAGGATACGACACATTGTGGCTGCCGGGGATGGACCATGCTGGAATTGCTACCCAAGCGAAAGTGGAAGCTAAATTAGCTGAAGAGGGTATTTCTCGTTACGATTTAGGAAGAGAAAAGTTCATTGAACAAGTTTGGGAATGGAAAGAAGATTACGCTAGTGTGATTCGTGAACAATGGGCAAAAGTCGGGATCTCTGTCGATTACAGCCGCGAACGTTTTACATTAGATGAAGGTCTATCTGATGCAGTTCGTAAAGTATTTGTTACGATGTACGAAAAAGAGCTGATCTACCGTGGCGAATACATCATCAATTGGGATCCAAAAGCGAAAACAGCTTTATCGGATATTGAAGTGATCCATCAAGATATCGAAGGTGCTTTTTATCATATGACGTATCCTTTAACTGATGGCAGCGGAGAAGTAGAAATTGCTACGACTCGTCCAGAAACGATGCTAGGGGATACAGCTGTTGCCGTGCATCCTGAAGATGAACGTTATCAAGCGCTGATTGGTAAAACAGTTATGCTGCCATTGATGAATCGCGAAATTCCGATTATTGCGGATGATTATGTGGATATGGAATTTGGTACGGGTGTCGTTAAAATCACTCCAGCTCATGACCCAAATGACTTTGAAGTCGGGAACCGTCATGACCTCCCACGTGTCAATGTGATGAATGAAGATGGATCTATGAATGATACAGCAGGCAAATATGCAGGTATGGACCGTTTTGAAGCTCGTAAAGCTGTGGTGAAAGATTTAGAAGCTGAAGGACGTTTGGTGAAAATCGATAAAATGGTTCACAGTGTTGGACATTCCGAGCGTACCGGAGTAGTGGTTGAACCTCGATTGTCTACTCAATGGTTTGTTAAAATGGCGCCAATGGCAAAAGACGCTTTAGAAAACCAAGAGTCAGACGGAAAAGTCAACTTTGTGCCTGACCGTTTTGAAAAGACCTTTACTCAATGGATGGATAACGTTCATGACTGGGTTATCTCTCGTCAATTGTGGTGGGGACATCGTATCCCAGCATGGTACCATAAAGAAACGGGCGAATTGTATGTTGGAATGGAAGCACCGGCAGACAGTGAAAACTGGGAACAAGATCCAGACGTATTGGACACTTGGTTTAGTTCAGCGCTATGGCCATTTTCAACGATGGGTTGGCCTAACGAAGACGCAGAAGATTTCAAACGTTACTTCCCGACCAGCACATTGGTAACTGGGTACGATATTATCTTCTTTTGGGTTAGCCGTATGATTTTTCAAAGTTTGGAATTTACGAATGAGAGACCATTCAAAGATGTGTTGATTCACGGATTGATTCGTGACGAACAAGGACGCAAGATGAGCAAATCTTTAGGGAATGGAATCGATCCAATGGATATTATTGACAAATACGGTGCGGACGCTATGCGTTGGTTCTTATCTACGGGATCTGCTCCAGGACAAGATGTCCGTTTTAGTTACGATAAAATGGATGCTGCTTGGAACTTTATCAATAAAATCTGGAACGCCAGCCGTTTTGTTTTAATGAACTTAGAGGATTTTGATGTAAAAGACATTGATTTAACAGGCGAAAAAACGGTTGCTGACCGTTGGATTTTGACTAAATTAAATGACACCATCCAATCGGTAACTGATTTAACAGAGAAATATGAAATTGGTGAAGCTGGTCGTCACTTATATCATTTCATCTGGGATGATTTCTGTGACTGGTATATCGAAATGAGTAAAGAGATTTTATTCGGTGAAGATGAAGCAGCGAAACAAACGACAAGAAGTATCTTGGCACATGTGTTGGATCAAATCTTGCGCTTGTTGCACCCGATTATGCCTTTTGTAACGGAAGAAATTTGGGAAAATATTCCGCACGAAGGAGAATCATTAGTCGTAGCAGAATACCCAACGGTTCGTCCGGAGTTGTCTGATGAAGCAGCTGCCAAAGGGATGGATGTCTTGATGGAATTGATTCGTTCTGTACGTAACATTCGTTCAGAAGTGAATACACCATTGTCGAAAAAAATCAACATCCTGATCAAAACCAATGATGAAACAGTTGAAACATTCTTGAACGCAAATATTTCTTATATTGAACGTTTCTGTAATCCGGAAGAACTAACGATCTCTAAATCGATCGAAGCTCCTGAAGAAGCAATGACAGCGGTCATTACGGGTGCAGAAATCTATCTTCCTCTAGCAGGATTGATCAATATTGAAGAAGAAATCACTCGTTTGGAAAAAGAATTGGACAAATGGAACAAAGAAGTGAAACGTGTCCAAGGTAAATTAGCCAACGAGAAGTTTGTCAGCAACGCTCCAGAAAAAATTGTCCAAGAAGAAAAAGCCAAAGAAGCTGAGTACTTGGAAAGACAAGCAACTGTCAGTGATAGAATTGCTGTGTTGAAACAAAAACGTTAATTGAAACAGTACTGAATGAAAAAGCTGGGTCTCTGATATTAGAGGCACAGCTTTTTCTACTGCAAATCGAGAGCAAATCATCTATAATGGAAAAGACAATAGTTTAATGCAGAACGGTGGAAAAGACATGTGGAACACATATGAAGAAGCACTTGAATGGATTCACGGCATTCGAGTATTTGGTAAGAAACCCGGTTTAAAACGAATGGAATGGATGTTGGAACGGTTAGGCCGCCCAGATAAAAAAGTCCCGGCTATCCATGTAGCAGGAACAAATGGAAAGGGATCAACGGTCACTTTTATTCGCAGTATGCTGGAAGAACAGGGGTTGGTCGTCGGAACGTTCACTTCGCCGTTTATCGAAGTGTTTAATGAACGCATCAGTGTAAACGGTGAGCCGATAGCTGATGAAGAGATTCTGCGTTTAGCCAATATAGTGTACCCTTTAGCGGGAGCTTTAGAAGAGACTGATCTTGGCGGACCAAGTGAGTTTGAAGTCATCACAACGATGATGTTTTCTTATTTTGGGGAGGGTCATGTGGACGTTGCAGTAATTGAAGTTGGTTTAGGCGGATTATACGATTCGACGAATGTCGTTTTGCCTGAAGTATCCGTGATTACCACTATTGGAATGGATCATATGGCTATTTTAGGAGACACAGTGCCGGAAATTGCCCAACAAAAAGCTGGGATCATTAAACCAGCTGTTCCAGTTGTGACAGGAAATATCCCTCCAGAAGCGATGAAGGAAATTGAAAAAGTAGCTACTGACTGCGACAGCAAAATGTACAGCTATCAAAAAGATTTTGCCATTTCGGATTGGCATACGCTGCCTACTTGGGGAGAACAGTTTAGTTATGAAGATGAGTTGATGCGCTTAAGAACGATCCAATTATCTATGCTGGGTAAACATCAAGTAGAAAATGCTGCGACAGCTATCCAAGCGGTGGAGATTTACGCTGAGAGAACGCAGTTGACACTAAATCACGTGGCTTTATTAAGAGGGTTGAAAAAAGCTTTTTGGCCTGGGAGAATGGAAAAAATCAGTGATGATCCGGTTATCATATTGGATGGTGCACACAATGAACCGGGAATTGAACGACTAGTAGAAACGATTCAGAACGACTTTACTCAACAAGAAGTGCATGTGATATTTGCAGCCTTAAAAAACAAAGATATCCAAAAAATGGTGGATTTGATTCAGGAATTGCCAAATGTTCAACTCACCTTGACGTCTTTTGATTTCGAAAAAGCAGCCTCCAGAGAAGAGCTGCACCCATATACTCAATCTGGAGTGAACTATTATGCACAATGGCAGGAAGCCTTGCTAAATGAGCTGGAAAATAGGGATGAAGGCAGTATCCTATTGATCACTGGGTCACTGTACTTTATCTCAGAAGTGAGAAGGAACTTGTTAAATACGGATGAAGAGGAATAAGGGGGATAGAGTGATGAATAAACTAAAAACCGTGATTTTTGATATGGATGGGCTGATGTTTGATACAGAAACGATGTATTACCAGGCAAATCAAAAAGCAGCCGATGACTTAGGCTTGCCATTTACTTATGAATATTACGCCAAATACATCGGAATATCAGATGAAGAGTTTTTTGCGAGTATGTACCGTGATTTTAAAGATGACCAAAAGGTGGATGCGTTTATCGCAAACAGCCGAACATATTTGTTTGAGCAAATCGAATCAGCTGGTATTTTAGTAAAGCCTGGCTTAGTTGAATTGTTAGACTTCCTTCATGAACGCGGAATCGGCAAAGTGGTAGCTTCCAGCAGTATTCGCTCCATGGTTCAAATGTGTTTGGATCACGCAGGCGTAGCACATTATTTTGACGAAGTTGTTTCTGGTGATCAAGTTGAATTTGCTAAGCCGGATCCAGAAATATTTGAAAAAGCTTGGGGGCTGTTTGAGGGAGAAAAAGAAGAGACCGTTATTTTGGAAGATTCTTTAAATGGTATCCGTGCGGCTTATGATGCAGGAATTTCGGTCGTTATGGTTCCGGATTTGTTTGAGCCGAATGAAGAAGCCAGAGAAAAAACAGTTGCTATACAGAATGATTTAAGAGAAGTCAAACAGTTTCTTCAAAGAAATTGGATTTTAGACAATTAAATAACTAAATAACCTCTTTTTTACTTATATTATCTGCAAAGGAGGTTTTTTTATGTCTACAAAAGGAATGAACTTACTAGCTGAAATGCCAATAGAATCAAGACCGAGAGAAAGATTGCAACAATACGGTGAAAAAGCTTTAGCCAACCATGAGCTTTTGGCTATTTTACTGCGAACGGGAATAAAAGGAACCAATGTCGTTTCCGTTGCTCTGCAACTGCTCAATGCATTTGATGATCTGTATTATTTAAAAACAGTGTCGTTGGAAGAATTAATGTTGGTATCGGGTATTGGAAAAACAAAAGCTGTTGAATTGAAAGCAGCAATTGAATTAGGGACGCGGATCGCACAAGCCCCACAACTGAAAACCGGACAAATTACTTCCAGCCGCCAAGTAGGTGAGATGATGTTGGCTGAGATGAGTGATTTACAGCAAGAACACGTTATTGTGTTGTACTTGAACACTAAGAATGAAATCATTAAAAAAGAAACTATTTTTAAAGGAGGATTAAATTCATCTGTCGCGCATCCGAGAGAAATATTCAAAGGTGCCGTTCGTTATTCAGCTGCTCGATTAGCGATTGTACACAATCACCCATCAGGCTGTCCAGATCCTTCTGAGGCAGATATTTCATTTACTAGACGTGTAGCAGAATGCGGCGAGTTGATGGGAGTAGAATTGTTGGACCATTTGATCATTGGTCAAAACAGATACGTAAGTTTAAAAGAAATCGGTATTATTTAAAAAAAAGTGAGTCGCAGCAATGATATTTAAGATTATCCAGAAATAAATAAATAAACTTTGTAATATAGCTTGCTAAGTTTTTTTTATCGTGTTATACTTTGTTTAGCATTTTGTTAGGTGGAAAAAAGAATTGTTTCAAAACATTCCGAATCGTACCGTCAGCAACAATGTGAATTATAATGTGCTTTCAAGCACGAGGAGGAATTTTTCATGGAACAAGGTACAGTAAAATGGTTTAACGCAGAAAAAGGATTTGGATTTATCGAACGCGAAGGCGCAGACGATGTATTCGTACACTTCTCAGCTATCCAAGGAGACGGATTCAAAACTTTAGAAGAAGGACAAGCAGTTTCTTTTGACGTAGAAGAAGGAAACCGTGGACCTCAAGCTGCTAACGTTAACAAAATTTAATTTAACTAAAAAATTAAAAGTTAGCTCAGAACAGCCTAGTTTATAACTAGGCTGTTCTTTTTTGTCTTTTTTTACTGCTAAATATTTTTTTACGTTAAATTATCATATACTATTAGTGGAATAAATGATTATTCGTCGGGTCTAAGTCAGAGTGGAAATTTAATGGTATTCACATAACTTAGCGAATAAATGATTGGATCATTTAAATAGGAGAGGAAAATGGCATTTTAGAGAGGAAAAGTGATATGCAAGGATACCGGCAAGAAAAAGATGCGCTAGGTACAGTTCAAGTCAAAACAGAAAATTTATGGGGAGCCCAAACGCAACGGAGTTTAGAAAACTTCGCTATTGGGTCTGAAAAAATGCCGCTCGAATTTATTTATTCACTGGTCAGCATCAAAAAAGCTGCCGCAACAATCAATCATAAGGAGCAATTGTTATCCGAGGAAGAAAGAAATCGAATAGTCGAAGCTTGTGATCAGATATTGGACGGAAAATTCGATGAGCAATTTCCATTGAAAATTTGGCAAACGGGAAGCGGTACGCAAACCAATATGAATGTGAACGAAGTTATTGCAGCTATTGCCAATCAGTCGAAAGACCTGCCTAAATTGCATCCAAATGATCATGTCAATGCTTCACAAAGCTCGAATGATGTTTTTCCAACTGCGATGCAAATGACGATTTATCAATCGATCCAGACTGCATTGCTTATGGAATGCAGAGAATGGATCACTGTACTCAAAGAGAAAGAACAGCAGTATCAATCACTGATTAAGATCGGTCGTACTCATTTGCAAGACGCCGTTCCGATGACATTTGGACAGGAAATAAGCGGATGGCGGACGATGTTGGAGAAGAATACTTATTTCATTACTGAAAGCAGTGAGGCGTTGAAAAAATTGCCCATTGGAGGTACCGCTGTGGGTACTGGTTTAAATGCTCCAGATGACTTTGATCAAAAAATAGTAGCGGAATTAAATCGATCGTTGCCATTTACCTTTGAAGTTGAAGAAAACAAATTTTATGGTCTGTCTAGTCACAGCAATTTGACTTATTCTCATGGCGCGCTTCGAAGTTTAGCAGTTGATTTGATGAAAATCGCTAATGATGTCAGATGGCTGGCAAGTGGTCCAAGAGGTGGTTTGGGAGAAGTTAGGATTCCAGCTAATGAACCAGGCAGCTCTATCATGCCTGGAAAAGTAAATCCTACTCAGGCGGAAGCATTAACGATGATCGTAGCTCAAATCATAGGAAATGATGCAACGATTCAATTTGCTGCCAGCCAAGGGAATTTTCAATTGAATGTCTTCAAGCCGGTTATTTTGTTTAATATGCTGAAAAGTGTTCAATTGCTGACAGAGGGGATGCGGTCATTCAGGATCCATTGTCTGTCTGGTATGGAAGCGAATGAGCAACAGATGGACAGCTATTTAAAAGATTCGTTGATGATCGTAACGGCTCTTTCTCCTCACGTCGGTTATGAAAAGAGTGCACAAATTGCAAAATACGCATATGCGCACAGATTATCTATCCGTGAAGGCGCTCTACAGTTGGAACTCGCTTCTGAAGAAGAACTGGATCAATGGCTGGACCCGGCTTTGATGATCCGCAAGTAATGAGAACATGCAGAATCGGAAAATGTCATTTCTGTTGTTTAAATTAGAAACAAAATTTGTCGTTTTTCTTTAAAATAACCGGTGAAATAGTTGAATGCCTTTATATTCCTCGCAGAAAAATGTATACTAAGCATGCTTGCTATTAAAAAAACTCAATTGCAAAGATTACTAGAATGTTGAGTTCTACTTAAATTTGTATTAAAAACAACGATTATTGATGCGAAGTGATTGAAATTAAAGTATGATAATAAAAGTGAAAAAATACAGTAAAATGCAGTAATGCTATTGTGAAAAGTCTACTGGTTCTTTTCTCAAAAAAATTGGGTTGAAGAAGCAAAGCCTGTATAGGCTAGACAACTGAGAGGATGAAATATGTGCTTAATTTTGGAAATAAAAACATGGGAATCGATTTAGGAACAGCCAATACGAATGTATTCGTTGAAGGTAAAGGGATCGTTTTAAGAGAACCTTCTGTTGTTGCTAAAGATATAAACACAGGAGAAATCGTAACGGTCGGGGAAGAAGCCAGAAATATGATTGGTAGAACACCAGGTTCGATCATTGCGATTCGTCCAATGAAAAATGGAGTTATTGCGGATTTTGATATCACGGCTGAAATGATGAAATATTACATTAAAAAAGCGGTGGGGAAACGTACTTCTAAACCTTTTGTGGTAGTTTGTGTGCCCAGCAGTGTAACAGAAGTTGAAAAAAGAGCGGTTATCGACGCTACTCGCTTAGCTGGAGCTAAGGATGCTTATATCATTGAAGAACCATTTGCAGCAGCAATTGGAGCTGGATTACCGGTAATGGATCCTACAGGTAGCATGGTAGTGGATATTGGTGGTGGAACAACGGACGTGGCAACCATCTCTTTAGGCGGTATTGTCAGCAGCAGAACGATTCGTTTAGCTGGAGACCGAATGGATGAAGTGATCATCCACCACATACGTAAAAAACACAACTTGCTGATCGGTGAAAGAACCGCTGAACAAATCAAAATGGAAATTGGGTGTGCATCGGTTGAAAAAGCAGCTGAATACGGCACGATGGACATTAGAGGTAGAGATTTACTTACTGGTTTACCGCAAACTATTGAAATAACGGCAGTTGATGTAGCTGAGGCTATTCAAGAAGTTGTTGAAGGAATCGTCATAGCGGTTCGTGAAACCTTGGAAGAAACATCGCCGGAAATATCTGCAGATGTTATCGATCATGGAATTGTCTTAACTGGTGGCGGGGCGTTACTTAAAAACATCAGCGATGTGATCGCTCATGAAACAGATGTACCGGTATTTGTTGCAAATGAACCTTTGGATTGTGTGGCTAACGGTACAGGAGAAGCTTTGAAACACATGGACGTTTACCAAAAACGCGGCCTTAAATAAAACTGACCATTATCAAGCGGGTATGGATTATCCATCCCGCTCTTTTTGAGTGAAGGAATTTGAGGGTTTGAGTAAAAAGGAATTTGAAATAAAATCGAAAACAGTCTGCTTATTTTGAGCAACCTATGGTAAAATATACACAGCCTGCAAAAATCAACGAGGTGGTACTTTGAACCAGTTTTTTTCAAACAAAAAGCTTATTATTTTATTAGTTAGTGTAATTGTTGTTCTTGGGCTTATTGCAGTTTCCATTACGGGCAGTGGAAATGTTCCTATAGTTCAGCGATTTACTAATGATGTAACAGCACTAATCAGTCGAGTCATCAGTAAACCTGCTAATGGAGTAGTCAGTATCATTGACTCTGTAGAAGGATTGCTTGACACGTATGAAGAAAATAAATTATTGAAGTCCAAAATGGATGGATTGTATGAAACAGAAGCAGAAATTGCTGCATTACAACAAGACAACGACAAAATGCAAGAACAATTGGGATTAACGGAAACATTGTCTGATTACAATAGTATCAATGGTGCAGTGATCGGTCGAAATCCAGATAACTGGGTCGATCAGTTAGTGATTGATAGAGGAAGTCAGCATGGAGTAGAAGTAGATATGTCGGTTATGGGCGGAAATGGTTACATTGGACGAATTGTAGAAGTTAGTCCTACCAGTTCCAAAGTTCAATTGGTGACAACTTCCCACCAAAATACAGGACGAGTTTCTGCACAAGTACTGACAGATAACGGAGCAGTACATGGAATCATCAGCGGCTATGAAGCAGAAACAAATCGTCTGATCCTGAACCAAATCATTACGGATGCTACTTTGAAAGAAGGAGACCAAGTCATGACTTCAGGATTGGGAGGTCTTTCACCAAGTTCTTTATTGATCGGTACGGTAGATGAAATACGATTAGACTCTCATGGATTAGCGATGGAAGCCTATATTACTCCAGCAGCAGACATGAATGATATTCGTTTTGTGACCATTATTCAAAGAGCATCTGGAAGTGGGGAATAGAGAATGACCAAAAAAGCAAGAATCAATCTATTTGTCCCAGTGACTTTTTTGATAGCTCTGTTGTTTGATGGTATCATTGCATCGATCTTTTCAACTCGACTCTACACCGCAACCAGCGATATGGTTCCCAGATTGATTATTATCTGCATTGTATTGTTTTCTTTTTATGTGGATCGGAAGTACATGATTCTTTTTGGTATTCTCTTTGGTTTACTATACGATAGTTATTATGTAGGGATTCTAGGGTTGTACACGTCTCTATTTCCGATCATCATTTATTTAAGCGATAAAATGCGGAAAATATTAAACCCTAATTTATTGGTGTTGGTTATGATAGTAATTATTCACATTAGCCTGGTAGAAACCTTGTTGTTTGGCTTCTACTCGGTTATTGATCTGACCACAATCGATATTGCAACATTTTTAGCAAATCGGTTGGGACCAACACTGTTGTTAAACAGTATGTTCTTGTTGGTACTTTACTATCCACTAAAAAAAACGGCTGCAACCATTGTGCAGGATTAAAAAATTTGTTCGTAAGTCTTTTGAGATTGGGGGAAGGGTTTAATGAAACAAAATGTAACATTAAAGGGAATTAAGGAAGGCTTTTTGTTAAATTTGAATGATGCGGCTTCTTTTGAAGAATTGACTAATGAATTGGATGAGTTGTTAGATCATTTGAGAGCAGAGCGTAAGCTATCTGGTGAAACGCGTAAAGACATTCATTTAGAGATTCATTCGGGATATCGTTTATTGAACGATGAACAAAAGGAATTGTTGACCAAAAAAATTGAAGAAAAAAGTCATTTCTCCATCAAATCTTTTGACGCAACTGTATTGACTTACGAACGTGCCATTGAATGGCAAAAAAAAGTCAGTTTAGAAATGAAAGTTCAAACCGTAAGAAGCGGACAAATTTTAGAAGCTCCTGGAGATATTTTATTGATTGGGAAAGTTCATCCGGGAGGCAGTATCCGAGCTAAGGGCAGTATCTTTATTATGGGAGAACTTCATGGAGTAGCTCATGCGGGTATTGACGGCGATACTTCAGCAGTTATTGTGGCTGATTTCCTCACTAAAGCGCAAATCCGTATTGCCGATAATGTTGAAGTTATTGAAAATGAAGAGGAAGAAAGCAGAAAAAGCAAGGTAGAAGTGGCGTATATAAATGATTTACATATCTTATCTTTTGAAACGTTGGATCGCTTAAAGAAGATACAGCCATCTATTGATAAAGTGACAGGAGGATTATTTGAATGAGTACAGCTATTGTCATTACATCTGGTAAAGGTGGGGTTGGAAAAACAACTTCAACGGCTAATTTAGGAACAGCATTGGCACTGCAAGGGAAAAAAGTGTGTTTGATCGATATGGATATCGGTTTGCGGAACTTAGATGTGATTCTAGGTCTAGAAAACCGCATTATCTATGATATTGTGGATGTAGTGGAAGAACGTGCAAAATTGCATCAAGCATTGATCAAAGACAAACGTTTTAACGATAACTTGTACTTGCTTCCAGCTGCACAAAATGCAGATAAAAACTCCATCAATGAACAACAAATGATCAATATTGTGGAAGAGTTGCGCGGTGATTATGACTATATTCTGATTGATTGTCCTGCAGGTATCGAACAAGGATTTAAAAACTCTATTGCTGCTGCAGATCAAGCGTTCATTGTAACAACTCCAGAGATCTCGGCTATTCGAGATGCAGATAGAATTATTGGATTGTTGGAACAAACAGAAATTTCTGATCCTAAATTGATCATCAACCGTATTCGCAAACGAATGATGCAAGATGGAGAAGTCATGGATGTAGATGAGATTACACGTCATTTGTCTATTGATTTGTTAGGGATCATATTTGATGATGATGATGTTGTCCGTTCATCCAACAATGGAGACCCTATTGTATTGAATCCGAAAAATGCGGCTTCTCAAGGATATCGGAATATTGCCCGCAGAATATTGGGTGAGACGGTACCTTTAATGTCACTGAAATCAGAAAAACCAACTTTTTGGCAAAAAATATTTGGCAAAAAGAAATAATTGTGCTATAGTACATTTAAATTAAATATCCATTAAAAAAGCATGGATGAGGAAAAGTAGAAATGGAATCTTTCAAGAGAGGTTGCGGATGGTGAAAGCAGCTAAGATGAAATTTTGAACACACACCTTTAAGCTGGCAGCTGAAAGTATAGAAGTAAGTTGACTCGGGAGTACCCGTTACAGTACTAGCGTTTAGTAGTTTTGAACGTGATGAGGCAAGTTTCTGTGAAGAACTTGCAAATAAAGGTGGAACCACGATAATGATCATCATCGTCCTTTGAATTTCGAATTTCGGAATTCAAAGGACGTTTTTTTGTTTTTAAGGACTGCAGCTTTAAAAATGAATCATTTTAAAAAAGGGAGAGAATAGGAATGTATAAAAAAATTATTACATCTTTTGTTGGCGCAATGACGTTAGTTTTAGCAGGGTGCGGTTCAAATAATACAGAGACAGATTCATATGAACAAATTGTTGAAGAGGGGAAAATTACTGTAGGATTGGATGATACTTTTGCTCCAATGGGCTTTCGAGACAGTAATGGTGAAGTTGTCGGTTTTGATATTGACTTGGCAAATGAAGTGGGAGATAGATTGGGCTTAGATGTAGAATTTCAACCCATTGATTGGGCTTTGAAAGAAACAGAATTGAATAATGGGAACATTGATGCTATTTGGAACGGCTATACGATTACAGAAGAGCGTCAAGAGCAAGTGGACTTCAGTACACCCTATCTAGAAAATAGCCAAATCGTGATCGTATTGGAAGATAGTCCCATCCAAACGATAGCTGATTTAAGTGGGAAAGTAGTTGCTGCACAACAATCGTCAAGTGCTGTGGATGCGATCAATGCGGATCCTTCAAATATAGTTGATCAATTTGCCAACCAAGAAATTGTCGTATACCCTTCAAACAATGATGTCTTTAATGATCTGGGTTCAGGCCGAAGCGATGCTATCGTAGTAGATGAAACACTTGGTCGGTACTATATGAAACAAAATGAGGATATGGCTTACCGTGTGCTGGAAGAAAACTTCGGTGAAGAAGAATATGCAGTCGGTTTCCGTAAGGTTGATGACCAATTGACGGAAGCTGTAAACGGGGCTTTAGAGGAAATGAGAGCAGACGGCACGTTTGATGAGATCTATGCCAAATGGTTTGCGGAATAAAAAAAAGCAGCTGATGATTTTTAAGTAATCATTTTAGGGGGTGTCAAAATGAAACTGAAAAAAATAAAAACGATGGGCAGTGTACTGCTGTTTCCGTTGCTTCTAATGGCTTGTGGGAATGCAAATACAACTGCTGCGGACAATGAAGAAATCTTTATAGGTGAACCAGGAGACACTTTTGTTGTAGGATTAGATGATACTTTTGTACCAATGGGATTTAGGGATAATGAAGGGCGCTTAGTTGGTTTAGATGTTGATCTCGCAAAAGAAGCCGCAGATCGCTTGGATGTAGAAATTGAATTTCAACCCATTGATTGGGCAATGAAAGAAACAGAATTGAATTCAGGGAAAATTGATGCTATCTGGAACGGATATTCTATGACTAAAGAAAGAGAAGAGAAGGTAGCTTTCAGTACTCCTTATCACAGCAGCGGACAAGTATTTGTTGTACTGGCTGACAGCTTAATTGAAAATTGGGACGATTTGGCAGGGAAGATTGTCGCCTCGCAACAGTCTTCCAGCACGGTTGACTTATTGAAAAATCATGAGACCGGCATCGTGGACACATTTGCGGACGGGGATATCGTACAATACCCTTCGTACAACGATGTCTTCAATGACTTGGAGAGTGGACGCAGTGAAGCTATCGCAGTCAGCGAAACGTATGCTCGTTATTACATGAAGCAAAAAGAGGAAGAGAAGTACCGCATTTTAGAAGAAGGTTTCGGCTATGAAGACAGTGCAGTAGGGTTGAGAAAATCGGATACAGAGTTTCGCGATAAACTGAATGCTGTACTAGCTGAGATGGAAGAAGATGGAATATTGCAAGAAATCAAAGGCAGATGGATTGCTGAATAAATTAAGTTAAATAAAGGATGAGTGAGAAATGGATTTGATTGCTGAGATAACCCCCAGTCTGTTAGATGGACTACAGACAACCTTATTATTATTTTTTATTATCGTGATTGTGACAATTCCTTTGGGATTTTTGATTGCCTGCATTAGAGTATATGCACCTAAGTGGATCTCTTGGATCATTCAAGTCTACATTTATGTGATGCGTGGAACACCGCTTCTATTGCAATTGATGGTTGTCTTTTTTGGACTGCCATTTATAGGGATCACGTTTGAACGTTTTCCAGCAGCTGTTTTTACATTTATTATTAATTATACTGCTTATTACGCTGAAATTTTTCGAGGCGGAATTCTTTCTGTTCCAAATGGTCAATTTGAAGCGATCAAAGTTTTAGGAATCGGCAGAATAAACGGCTTTAAAAAAATCATTATTCCGCAAGTAATGCGGGTAGTGCTGCCTTCTGTGGGAAATGAAGTTATCTCTCTAGTAAAAGATACTTCATTGATTTATATTTTAGGATTAGGCGAATTATTAAGAGCCGGTCAAATTGCTGCTAACACGTATGCTTCTTTGATTCCATATGCAGCAGTGGGAATCGTTTATTTAGTGGTGACGGGAATCATTACGTTGCTCTTAAATGTTATTGAGAAGAAATCAGATTACTAAAGGAGAAGGTTAAACATGGGATTGAAAGCAATGAATGTTTCAAAACAATTCAATAGTGTAAATATCATTAAAGATTTTGATTTTACAATTGATACAGGAGAAATAGTGAATCTTATAGGGAAATCTGGTACTGGGAAAACGACGTTCATGAGACTGTTGAATCAGCTGGAAAAAGCGGATAATGGGACGATTGCTATTAATGATGCCTACTTATGCCGCGAAACTGATGGAAAAGCTGATTATGTGCCAAAAAAAGAACGTATGGTGTACAACAACCAAATCGGAATGGTATTTCAGGATTATCAATTGTTTCCTAATTTGACGATCTTAGAAAATTGTATTGAAGCTCCTCTAGCTCAGAAATTATTGTCCAAAGAAGAAGCCATAAAAAAAGCAGAACTTTTGTTAAATCAAATGGCTATTTTAAATAAAAAAGATGTGTATCCTGGAACTTTATCTGGTGGACAACAACAACGGGTTGCTATCGCACGTGCCATGATGTTGAATCCGCAGATCTTGTGCTTTGACGAGCCAACATCAGCTCTTGATCGAGACACTGCTGACGGAGTTGGAAAAATGATCCAAGAAATCGCCGCAAGTGGAACGGGTATCTTAATCGTTACTCATGATACGGCTTTTGCCGATCAATACGGAACTCGTTCCGTTCCATCTGATGCCTTTATTTGATCAAACATAAAACATAAAAAGAACTTGTCAATGAGAAAAATACGTTGACGGGTTCTTTTGTTTTTGGTATGATGTTAATGTTGTAAATGTGTAGCACCACAACTACAACCGCACGGAAATGAGTTTGTAAGTCCATTACGGCACTCACAACGGCGAGTCTAAGTCTAATAAGGAGGTGCGAATAAATGTACGCAATTATTAAAACAGGTGGTAAACAAGTAAAAGTTGAGGTTGGACAAGCAATCTACGTTGAAAAATTAAACGTTGAAGCTGGCGAAACAATCAATTTTGACGAAGTAATCTTAGTTGGTGGAGAAGACACTAAAGTGGGAACTCCATTCATCGAAGGCGCAACTGTTGAAGGAACTGTTGAAAAACATGGTAAACAAAAGAAAGTTACTACTTTCAAATACAAACCTAAAAAACACAGTCACCGTAAACAAGGTCATCGTCAACCATATACAAAAGTTGTCATCAATGCTATCAACGCATAATAAAGAGGTGATCCATATTGATTCAAGCATCTATTAAACGAAATGACAAAGGAAATATCGTTTCTTTTGAAGTGACGGGACATGCGGAGTCAGGACCCTATGGCAGCGACATCGTTTGTGCAGCTGTTTCTGCGTTAGTGATTGGGACTACAAATAGCTTGATCACCTTGACTGGAGTTGCTCCAATCATCGAGCAAAATGATGAGGTCGAAGGCGGCTACTTATATGTTGAACTGATTCAAGACTTAACAGAAGAACAGTTGAAGACAGCTCAAGTGTTGCTTGAGAGTCTGCTTATTTCCTTAAATGGAATAGCAGAAGAATACTCTAAATACATTCAATTAAAGATTAAATCATGATGGAGGTGCATTCCAAATGTTGAAAATGAATCTACAATTCTTCGCTCACAAAAAAGGGGGCGGATCTACTGCTAACGGTCGTGACTCACAATCAAAACGTTTAGGAGCTAAACGTGCTGATGGTCAAACTGTTTCAGGTGGATCAATTTTATACCGCCAACGCGGTACTAAAATTTACCCAGGAGTTAACGTAGGTATCGGCGGAGATGACACATTGTTTGCTAAAGTTGACGGCGTTGTTCGTTTCGAACGTAAAGGCCGTGACAAAAAACAAGTTTCTGTATACCCAGTAGCTCAATAATAAGATCCAAAAAAGGGAGTGGACAATCGTTCACTCCCCTATTTTAGTTATTTTTAGATGTTAAAGAACACCTTCTAAAAGAAAAAAGTGAATCCCCCGAAAAATTAAGTGCCTTGCCATGTCCTCAATAAGAGCAATATTGTATGGAATAAGGTATACTTATTGATGAAATCAAGAACTTTAAGTCTAATTCTATGCAATAAGTCGCTTTGTATCTTGTGTACATAGTGCAGATTAGATAAAATGATAAAGTAGTCTTGAATTCAAATGACTAATTTTTATCTTACGTAAAAGACAGGTATGAGGAAGAGAGGTTGATTTTTTTGTCTCAAAAAGACATGGAAACTCTTTTTAATCAATTAGATAGTACCGTTCAATTGTTAAGAAATGAAATTGATTTTTCATACTTGGAAGCACTGACTGAATCAGGCAGCAATCTGATTGAAAAAAATATTCCTACTGAAATGAAGAATATTTTAAATCCAGCAACAGCAGATAAATTAACAGAGATTTATCAAGGTGCAAATACAGCTGACATGGAACCTGAAGACATCCGAAAAAGTTTGCAATTAGTAATCTTAAAAGGATTGAAAGAGGACAAAGTGCAGGCGAATCATCAAATGACACCAGATGCTATCGGATTTATGTTTGTGTATTTTATCGAAAAAGTGCGAGACACTTCTTTGACGAAAATGCGGATTCTAGATCCCACTGTTGGTACAGGCAATTTGCTTTCAACAGTTTACAATGCTTTAGCGACTGCCAATGTTGAGGTAGAAGCAGAAGGAATTGAAAATGATGATTTACTCATTGACTTAGCAGCTATGGCTACAAGACTCCAAAGACAAAACGTTAAATTAACCCATCAGGATGCTATTCAGGATCTATTAGTAGACCCGGTAGACTTAGTGGTGAGTGACTTACCGATTGGCTACTATCCAGTTGACGAAAGAGCGAAATCCTATACATCGGCAGCAAAAGAAGGACATTCCTTTGCCCATCATTTGCTGATTGAACAAAGTATGAAGTATTTGAAACCAAATGCATTTGGTTTATTTCTTGTACCGAAACTATTGTTTGAAACACCAGAAGCAGCATCTTTGATGAAAGCTATTCAAAAATCAGGATATTTACAAGGTATGTTGCATTTGCCAAAAGAATTATTTGCAAATGAACAATCACAAAGATCTATTTTACTGCTTCAAAAAGATGGGGACCAAGCAGAACAAGCTAAACAAGTATTGCTTGGGAACATTCCTGATTTGAAAAATCAACAATCCATGTTAAAATTTATGCAGGAAGTGGATAGCTGGAAGAAAGAAAATTTGTAAGAGAAGAAAAGGGGAAGAAACATGTCAAAAACAATTGCAATCAATGCAGGTAGTTCAAGTTTAAAATTTACGTTGTTTGAAATGCCTGAAGAAAAAGAAATCGCTTCAGGGATCGTTGAAAGAATCGGATTGAAAGATTCAATCTTTACAACAAAATACAATGGTGAAAAATACAATATCACAGAAGACATCGACAACCATGAAATTGCTATCCAAAAAGTATTGGATAAATTAATTGAATTAAACGTTATCGCAAGCTACGATGAAATCGAAGGTGTTGGACATCGTGTAGTTGCTGGGGGAGAAGACTTTAAAGAATCTGCTCTTATCGACAACGATGTATTAGCAAAAATTGAACAATTAGCTGATTTAGCTCCTTTACACAATACTGCAAACGCAACAGGAATCAAAGCATTTAAAAAATTATTGCCAAACATCACAAGTGTAGCGGTATTTGATACTTCTTTCCACACTTCAATGCCAGCTGTAAACTACTTGTACAGCTTACCAATGGAATACTATGAAAAACATGCAGCTCGTAAATATGGAGCACATGGTACTTCTCATCAATACGTATCTGAACGTGCAGCAGATATGCTTGGACGTTCACTAGAAGACTTGAAATTGATCACTTGCCACTTAGGTAATGGTGCTTCTATTACAGCTGTTGAAGGTGGAAAATCAGTAGATACATCTATGGGATTCACTCCTTTAGCTGGTGTAACAATGGGAACTCGTACAGGTGATATCGATGCTTCTATTATTCCATACTTGATGGAAAAAGAAGGTATTACTGATATTAACGAAATGATCAATATCTTTAACAAAAAATCTGGATTACTTGGTTTATCAGGTGTATCAAGCGACATGCGTGATGTGGAAGATGCTGCTGAAGCAGGAGACGACAGAGCGCAATTAGCTTTAGACATTTTCTATAACCGAGTTCAAAAATACATTGGCCAATACGTAGCATTGATGAATGGAGTAGACGCAATCATCTTTACGGCTGGTATCGGTGAAAACTCAGTTGAAACTCGTAAAATCCTTATCGATGGTATCAACTGGTTTGGTGCTGAAATCGACGACGAAAGAAACAACGTTCGTGGCGAAGAACGCATTATCTCAACAGACGACTCAAAAGTTAAAGTCTTGTTGATTCCAACAGACGAAGAAGTCATGATCGCCCGTGACGTAGAACGACTAAAAAAATAAGAGCGTGAAGTAAGCCGTTTAGCTCTCTGTACAGTAGCTGAATGTTAAAAGTTAGGTGCTTTTCCTAACATTTGTCATTCGGCTACTGGGAGAGAGAGCTGGCTTACGCAACGCGTCTAAATAAGAGCGTGAAACAAGGCGTTTAGGCTTTCGTAGGTTTCACTTTATCCTTTTAGATGGTGTTCTTTACCATCAAAAAGGATAAATGAAACCATAGAAAGTCTGCCTTGCGCAACGCGTCTAAGAGCTCGAGCTCATCGAGCATTCTAAAAGCACCTCACTATGAAGAAAATTCATAGTGAGGTGCTTTTTTCGCACTGTAAGGCATCTAGCTAATAATACGAATGAAAAAATAACCAGAACTGTAAGGTAGAGCCTCTCTAGCTTACAATTCACCAGAAAAAAACGAGTGATAATACGAGTTAAAGCCTGTTTACCTCACAATAGACTAATAAAAACGAATAATAATATAAGCTATACATTGTCTACTTCACAATCCATCAGAGAAAAAGAGCAATAATATGAGCTAAAGTCCGCCTACTGCACAATCCACCAAGAAAAAAGAACAATAATATGAGCTATAACCAGTCTACTGCACAATTCACCCAAAAATACAAGCAGTAACATGAGCTATAACTATTCTACCTCATAATCCACCCAAAAATACGGCCAGTAATAGGGACTATAACTCCTACAGCTCAAAGCTCAATCAAACAAAAGAGAACAGACCATTAATTAACCAACTTTTACGCAATAAATCGAACCACAAAAAAGTAGAGACAGGAACAATATCCTGCCTCCATCAAAAATATTTTTTTTCAACTAGTCTGTCGCTTGATTTTCTAAATCGGTACGTACTACTAAGACATCACAGGCAGCATTGCGGATAACGTATTCTGAAACGGATCCAATGAAGATTCGTTCCACAGCACTTAAACCAGTGGCTCCTAACATAATCAAATGAACATTGTGTTCTTCAGGGATTTGTTTAGAGATCAATACTTTTGGAGAACCGTATTCAATAACATAACTGACGTCTTTAACACGGTGGTTTTTAGCGTATCTTACATATTCTTCCAATGTTGTTTTTGCTTGTTGACTCGCTTTGTCCGCCATGGAACCATCGAAAGTAGAAAGACTTTGGAAAGCCTTTGTATCAATGACATTTGCGATCAGTAAAGCAGCATTGTTTCGAACGGCAACTTGAACCGCTTTTTTGAATGCTAACTCAGCTTCTTTGGAACCATCGATAGCCACTAAAATTCGATTGTATTGTTGTAACATATAAACCACTCCATTCTATATCAATTGAAAGCAATGAAACTACGCTTTGTTCATCTATAGTATAACGTTTATTTTTTCATTTTCATAATGAAACGATAAAAAGAGCAGCGTTTTCAAAAAAACGAAAAAGAGGAAGGTTAGTTTACTGGCGCTATTATTCTATCCCACCAATCTAGATTACATACTTTTGTTCAAATAAACTAAGAAGGCCAATATGAGTACCATAACGATTCCTAAGAAAATAAAAGCCAGAGGTATAGTATAAAAGAAAGTGAGAAAGAGAGAGAAGAGACCGCATAATAAAAATCCGACTCCGAACCCCATAAAAATCGGTTTTGTTCGTTCACTAGCATCGCTGCTTTTATAGTAAAGAAACACCTGTGCTTTCATCGTTAAGAAGAAATAAGCTGTATACAATAAAAGCAACGCGAAAATGGCAAATAAAATGGATAAAATCATATTCATTCCTCCTAAAAGACTAAATTCTTTTCTTAATTCATTATACACCACGCAAAAAGCCATTCCAAAAAGGAATGGCTTTAAAGTCGAAACTTTATGTAAAAATTCCGATGGTACCGTTTATACGTCCAATTAGTATTGAACCCGCACGTTAGCAGGTGGGCTCCACTGTCAAGCATCTAACTACCAAGTGAAAAGGCATGTTATCCGTTTGATTCAGTTTGGATCCCAAAGTATTCGTAAAAAATGTTCGGTCAACACATGTCAGGACATCGCGCATACCTCAGAATTCTTATCCTTATATTAGCACGGAGGGTATTTCCTGTCAACTAGATACGCTCAAGCTAAGGACAAAAAACGTGAAGAAACAATGGAGGTAGCGCTTACGGCTAGTTTTTAGTCCTTTGGTTGATAGAGTCGTATTGCTGAGCTAATGTGTCTTCATATTTACCAGTATGGTTAGGTTCAAAGTAGCGTGCTTTTTTTAATTTGTCCGGCAAATATTGTTGATCTACCCAAGCACCAGGATAACTGTGCGGATATTTGTAATCGACGCCGCGGCCTAATTTGCTGGCTCCGCTGTAATGAGAATCTTTCAAATGATCTGGGACATCACCGCTGTTTCCGTTTCGAATGTCGCTTATTGCTGCGTCAATCGCTGAGATACTGGAATTGGACTTCGGTGATAAACATAAATCAATGACCGTATTGGCTAATGGAATTCTTGCCTCAGGAAAACCAATGCGCTCTGCAGCTTGGACGGCAGTAACAGTACGTGAACAGGCTCCGGGATTGGCTAAACCAATGTCTTCATACGCAATAACCATTAATCTTCTGGAAATGATCGGCAAGTCACCTGCTTCAATCAATCTGCCTAAATAATGAAGTGCAGCGTTCACGTCGCTGCCTCGAACCGATTTTTGTAAAGCTGAAATGACATCGTAATGCGCATCGCCATCTTTATCATGAGTCAACGCTTTCCTTTGAACACATTCTTCCGCAATGTTGAGCGAAATATGAATCGTTCCGTTTTCATCCGGTTTGGTCGATTTAATGGCCAGTTCCAAGCTGTTTAGAGCACTTCTCAAGTCTCCATTAGTGGCCCGAGCAAAATGCAGCAAGGCTGTTTCACTGACTTCTGATGAGTAGCTGCCCAAACCATTTTCGGTGTCTTGTAAAGCTCGTTCCATGGCTAATTGAATATCTTCAATAGAAAGAGGTTTCAATTCAAATATTTGTGCCCGGCTTCTTAAGGCGGGGTTAATGGTAATATAGGGATTTTCAGTAGTAGCACCAATCAAAATGATGCGTCCATTTTCCAAATGGGGCAGCAAAAAGTCTTGCTTTGGTTTATCCAGACGATGGACCTCATCCAGCATCAAGATAACGGAACCACTCATTTTGGCCTCTTCTGCAATAATCTGCAAATCTTTTTTAGAATCGGTTGCGGCATTCAACATCCGAAAAGCATATTGGGTAGACCCTGCAATCGCGCTGGCAATACTGGTTTTTCCTATTCCTGGAGGACCGTATAAGATCATGGAAGACAGCATTTTAGCGTCTACCATTCGGCGAATGATTTTTCCTTCACCTACTAAATGACTTTGTCCGACGACTTCATCAATATTTGTAGGACGCATTCGAAAAGCTAATGGTTTACTCGTCAATTTTGAATCACTCCTCCTAGAAAAACTTTCTTTTAGTATAGCATTTTTAGCCATTTGTTTCCATCCGAAACGAACATTAGTTCGCTAAATAGTGGATGTTGTCCTTAGAAAATTAAATAGGTTCGCTTTTTTTAGCCAATTTTGCGATAATAGTTTTGACAAAAGAAACTTCTGATTTACAATAGATGAGAAAAAGAAGTTGGCAGGAAGGTAGTGTCAGATAATCGTTATGAAAACAGTAAAACAATTAATCAAAGAAAATAAGATTGAACCGGTATGGAGCGAATCCATCATCGGAATTGAAAAAGAAGGTTTGAGAGTTAACCCAGATGGCAGCTTAGCGACTACTGATCATCCCGAAACACTTGGCAGCAGAAGCCATCACCCTTATATTCAAACGGATTTTAGTGAAGTACAATTGGAATTGATTACGCCTCCTCTAAAAAGCAGCAAGAGTATGCAACGGTGGTTGGCAGCTTTGCATGATGTTACGTATCATTCTATGAAAGAAGAAGAACTGATTTGGCCACTGAGCATGCCTGGTACATTGCCGGAAGAAAAACAAATTCCGATCGCTAAATTAGAAAATCAGGCTGATGTAGCTTATCGAGAATATTTAGCTGGTATCTACGGCAAGAAAAAGCAAATGCAAAGCGGAATACACGTCAATTTTGAGTTTGATCAATCGTTTATCGATTCACTGTATCAAAAGCAAACAGAAATCATAAATAAAGAGGCGTTTAAATCAGCCGTTTATATGAAATTGTCTCGGAACTTTTTACGTTACCGCTGGGTATTGAGCTATTTATTTGGTGCTTCTCCAACGGTTTGCAATGACTTTTACTCTGATAGTGAGTCAGTGCCGAAGGATTTTGTGCGCAGCTTGCGCAATAGTCAATTAGGGTATGTGAACAGCAAAAATGTTGTAGTATCCTATGAAACTTTAAATGCTTATGTGGACAGCATTGAAAAATTAGTAGAATCAGGCGATTTATCGGAAGAAAGAGAGTTCTATGCTTCGATTCGCTTGAGAGGAACAAAACAAGTCCATGGGTTATTGGATAAAGGAATCTCGTATGTAGAGTTGCGCAATTTTGATTTGAATCCTTTTGATGCATTCAGTATCAACAAGCAGACACTGAACTTTGTAAAATTGTTTTGTTTCGCCTTGATTTGGATGGACGAAGAAAGTACTGCAGTCAATTCCAAAACCGGAGATGACAAAAATCATTTGACCGCTTTAGAACATCCTAAAAAAGAATCGCAGTTTAAAGCTGAAGGACTGGCTTTACTGGAAGAGATGCGGGACATGATAGAGTCCACTAATCAACATGAAAAAACTTTGGAACTCGTGTCATGGGCGGAAGATGTATTTGAGCATCCAGAAAAAACAGTAGCTGCTCAAATTGTAGACGGTATTCAAGCAGCTGGCGATTATGTCTCCTTTGGTATGGAATTAGCGAAGCAATACAAACAAGATGCTATGGAGAAACCTTATCAATTACGTGGGTTTACATCGCTTGAGATGTCGACTCAATTGTTGATCCATGACGCGATCCAATTGGGAATCAAAGTAAAAGTGATTGATGAGTACGATCAATTTGTCAAATTGACCTATAAAGGTCATGTGGAGTATGTTAAAAACGGCAATATGACAGCTAAAGATACGTATATTTCTTCTTTGATCATGGCTAATAAGACGGTGACGAAAAAAATACTTGCTGAAAATGGTTTTCATATTCCAGCGGGAGGAGAATATCAAACAGTTGAAAAAGCTCAACAGGCATTCTGGCGTTATGAAAACCGACCGATCGTCATAAAACCTAAATCAACCAATTATGGGGTAGGAATCTCTATTTTTAAACAAGGTCCTACAAAAGAAGACTTCAACCAAGCTGTAACGATCGCTTTTAAAGAAGATGAATCGATTCTTGTAGAAGAGTACATTCCAGGAACGGAATACCGGTTGTTTGTCGTCAACAACAAAGTACCTGCTGTCTTATTGCGGACACCAGCCAACGTTGTAGGGGATGGAACATCATCAGTTAAAGCTTTAGTTGAACAGAAGAACCAAGATCCCTTACGCGGAACAAATCACCGAGCACCATTGGAAATCATCCAATTGGGTGAAATCGAGCAACTGATGTTGAAAGAACAAGGGTATTCTGTGGAGAGTGTTCCCGAAAAAGGAGAAACCGTTTATTTAAGAGAAAACTCCAATATCAGTACGGGTGGAGACTCCATCGATGTGACGGATGAAATGGACGAAAGCTACAAAGAAATCGCAGTCCAAATGGCACGAGCGATCGAAGCTAACGTAACAGGAATCGATTTGATCATCCCGGATCTAACCAAAGCTAGTACGCCTGAATCACCTGGATACACAGTGATTGAAGCCAATTTTAATCCCGCTATGCATATGCACGCCTATGTATACAAAGGAAAAAATCGTCGTTTGACCAAAGAGATTTTGACAATGCTGTTTCCTGAACTCTAAACAATTGAGAAAAGGAGTGAGGCTGTGAATGTAAAAAAGATGCTCGCTATATGGTGGCCATTTTTACTGCTGTTGATTATTGAAACACTGTTGATGTTTACCACGATTGATTTACCACCTTACTTTTTTAGTCTGACTGTCTTATCTTTTTTTGTTTTTGCAGGACTTCAAATCATTCTTCATGAAGCAGGACACTTCCTTTGTGGGTGGGCTACAGGATACCGGTTTTTATCTTACCGGATCTTCAGTTTTGTAGTTCTGAAAAAAAAAGGGAAACTGGTTTTTAAACGACAAGCTGTTAATGAAGCTGTTGCTCAATGCTTGATGGTTCCAGATAAAGAATGGAATCCGACCCGCTATCCGTATAAATTGTACCTAAGCGGAGGTGTACTCTTCAATGCGATCTGTTCATTGAGCGCCCTTTTTCTCTTAACCAGTGATTTTATTCCAGCTATCTTTCCTCTATTATTTAGCGGAATCGGTTTATTTCTGACTTTATCAAATGGTCTTCCAAAAAGGATGAATGATGGAGCGATCTTAAAGAAATGCCGCAAGAATCCAGCTTACCGTCAAATGATGTATCATCAATTACGCACGGTGTACTATTTAACGGAAAGCCGGACGTTAACCAGTTTGCCGCCGGAATCATTTGAACTGTTTGATGAGGTGGAGCTAAGCGATCCTTTTTCGCTGTATGTGATGCGCTTGGAGTATTACAAATATTTGGAACAGTTCCAATTTGACAAAGCAGCTGTGTTGGTAGAGAAGCAGTGGAATATTAAAGATAAATTGGTTCCGCTAGATAGAATGATGGTTCAAGCAGAAAAGTTGTTTTGTTTAAGCCTGCACCGACAGTCAGCCGAAGAAGCGACAAAAATGTACCACCAAACGGATGTGCAGCTGATGCAAAAATACGAACAGATCACATTTAAACGCATTTTTGCGACCTATTTTCTTTATGTAGAAAATGATCCTGTTAAAGCTCTGATATGGACTAAAGCAGGGTTGGATTTAGGGAATAGCAATACTTTTGACAACGGCTTGCAAGTGGAAATCAATCTCTTAGAGTGGCTGCGCCAACATGCTCAACTGAAATTAGAGCAACAACCAGCAAACGAAGTACGTCAAGAAGGTGCTGTAAATCTTCGTGATGAAGTTGTTCGATGAAGTAATTAGTGGTACAATTTGGTGACAAATAATAAGTGAATGAGAGGATAACATGGAAAAAATTTATTTAGATCATGCAGCAACCAGCCCAGTTCATCCTGAAGTAGCTGAAGTAACTTACGAAATGATGAAAGCCCATTTTGGTAATGCTTCAAGCATTCATGGATTCGGACGTGACAGCAGAAGAATATTAGATCAATCCAGAATCGTTTTTGCCCAAAGTATCGGAGCAAAACCGAATGAAATCATTGTTACGAGTGGCGGAACAGAAAGCGACAATACAGCGATCATGGAGACAGCTCTATCCAGGAAAGAAGAAGGCATGCATTTGATTACGACAGCGATTGAGCACCATGCTGTTTTAAAACCAATGGAGCATTTGGAATCGTTGGGATTTGAAGTCACGTATTTACCTGTAGATGAAACTGGTCGCGTGAACCCTGAAGATGTGAGAGCTGCTTTACGCCCGGATACGATTTTAGTATCGATCATGTATGGCAATAATGAAGTCGGTACCTTGATGGACATTGCAGCGATTGGGAATATTATCCACGAAAGCGAAACGAAGGCTTATTTTCACGCGGATGCCGTTCAAGCCTATGGATCCGAAGATATTGATGTGAAACGCGATCACATCGATCTATTGTCGGTCTCAGCGCATAAAATCAATGGACCCAAAGGAATCGGCTTCTTATACATCAGCAGCAGTATCCATTTGCCTAGTTTTATGCTGGGCGGCGAACAAGAACAAAAACGTCGGGCCGGAACCGAAAATATTCCAGGTATTGCCGGGTTTAAAAAAGCTGTTGAAATTATGCTGGCAGAAAGAGAAGAACGCAAACAGCATCATCAAGAATTGCGGTCCTATTTGATGAAACAGTTGGACGAGAGCGGTATCGATTATGACTTGAATGGTTCTGATAAACACCATTTGGCACACGTTATCAATGTATGGGTCAAAGGAGTTTGTTCGGAGCAGTTATTGATGAGTTTGGATTTAGTCGGCATTGCTTTATCTGCAGGTTCAGCTTGTACAGCCGGAAATATCGATCCTAGCCATGTATTAGGAGCGATGTACGGTGAAGAAAGCCCACGAATCAGTGAATCGATCCGCATCAGTTTTGGGTTAGGAACGACAAAAGAACAATTGGATATTCTTATGGAAGAACTGACCAAAAGTGTTGCCCGACTAAAAAAATAGCTTAATTCGTGTACTAGAATATGCTATAGTTAAGGTGAAAAGGCTTTATCCTTAAAAGCTTTAACACGACAACAAAGGTGGTAGTCAAATGGCATTTTTAGCAAAAGATAAATTAGACGGCTCAACGGATATGTATCGTATGAGCGAAAGCGTAAAAAAATACACTTTACGAGATAACGGTTTTGAACAATCGAAGAACGGCCATTTTCAATTTAGTCGGGATTTAGAAATAGGTTCAGCAAAAAGTCCTAAATTAAAAATGACAGTTGCCAGCGACCTAAAGACGTTCAAAATGTCTGTCGTAACCGCAAATGGGTTGCGTTCGGTGAACTTATACAAAGGGGATGCCTTTAAAGAAGCACAAGACCGTGCAGGATATGTTTTGGCTGGATTTGTAGAGAGTGGTATTTTAGAAAAAGTGTAGTCTTTAGGTTCTTCATCTTCTAATGTTGGTAAAGAAATTTCCTCCGGCTTAAGGGGTTGCTTATGGAAAGCCATGGGAAAGCCTTGAGCCGAAAACCGCGTCTCAAGGCTTGCAAGCGTTACCGAAGCCGTTGGAGCGCTAGCGACGTACGGATATGGTATGCGTAGCGTAGCGGAGAACAAACCCCGAGTAAAAGCTGAAACTTTAACTCGGGATTAATTCCCATTGCATCCTTATTCATGGCTATAAGCAACCCCATATTCCTCCATAAATTTCTAGAAAATGAGTTTCTAATAGGTTTAGAGTTGAAAAAAATTGTATTTTCTACTTACCAACATCAAATATTGTAGAACCAGTCTTTAAAGCGCCTAGAGCACACCGATGAGATTCGGCAGTGTCCTAGGTGCTTTTTTTAGATAATAGAAAGGTTATTCGGCCATTTTACTTTTGTAGAACATATCCCAATAAATTTTGCCCAATCCAATGTTTCTGCGGGTGATCATTGCACATCTTTTCAAATCATTGTCTTGAAGATCGGACAGGTCATAATGATTGAGGTGTTTTCTTAGATGTGTGATGAAGGGACCATGTACATTTTCCGAGTTCACTAAGAGGAACAAAGAAGAAAGCGTTAAGCGGGCATAGTAATCTTTCAATATCCGAATGTCAATGGAAGGATCTTGCACCAACAGATCAATGGCTTTCTCGATTGCTGTGAGTCCGGTTAATTTTCGTTTATTTTGAAGTACGCTGATAGACAAATGACGGCTAAGGTAGTAGTGGTAATGGGGAGGCGGGCTGTATACAATAGAGCTGCTCTTAAAAAAGCATTGCATAGCTACTAATAAATCTTCGTAATGGTCAATCTCTTCATCAAAACGAATTTCAGGAGCAGAATGAAACAGCTCCAATTTATAAAGTTTGTTGCACAAGAAACCTTCAGTCCTTGTTTGAGCTAGACAAAGCTGAATAGCTTCATTTTTGGACATCAGTCTTGTTTCGTCTGGTCCAGGAATCAGATACAATTCTGAAAGAGTGTTTTCAAAATACCTGCAGGTGACCATATCTCCATTAAAGGATTGGTTGGCCATCATCAGTTCTTCTAACATATCTGCGCCCAACCAATCCATCGCATTGACAAAACAAACGTATTCACCTCTAGCATGTACAAGACCGATATTTTTAGCCACTGAACGACTACTGTACTCTATGTGTATGACTTCAAAGCGAGCATCATTTTTAGCGAATCGGTCGCAAATTTCACCGCTTTTATCAATAGACCCATTATCAATCAAAATAATCTGTAATTTATGATAGGTCTGACTTTTGATGCTATGCAGGCTTTTAGAGAGTGTTTTTTCAACATTTTGGATTGGAACAATAACGGATATCATGGTATTCCCTCCTTATCACTAACCGTTTGAGAGACTAATTATGGGCGATTGAAAATGGAGTGAAATCATTTAAATAAGGTGTAAGCCTTTACACCTTAAGTTTACGCCTATCTTGTTCTTTGTCAATGATTCATTATTGAGACGGGTGTCATACGCATGAAAAGTATTTTCTCCTAAAAATTAAGGTCTTCTTTTTAAAACGCTCTCTTAATAAGTAAAGGCGGCTCTATGGGGTGAAATTTCCTCCGGAATGGACGGGTTTGCTTGTGGAAAGCCATGGGACCGTCTGGAGCCTGTAGTCTCCAGACTTTCAAGCTTCAAACGGAATCGTAAGCGCTGAAGCGCCAACGCTCCGTAATTCACATTTCATCCTTTACATGGCTACAAGAAACCCCTATTCCTCTAGAAATATCACGGGTATCAAACGAGTCACAGCTTAAAAAGCGTGTCTAAATATTTCGGGAAGTTCAAAGAAAGCAGGTCTTTCTCATAATGAAGACCGAAGTCTTCCACTTCACTCAACAGATGGAAAATCTCGTTCATGTCGCTCGGCTCCGCATTTTTCTTTTAGCAGACCAGAGACGAGAAGATTCGTAATCTTATTTTTTATTTAATTTTTTTCATGCGTGTGACGTGATTGAGACGGACACCCATACTTTTTAACAAAAAGCCATTTTTTGATCGGCAAACCTTGCATTCTTATTAATAGTTAGTATAATAGGTAAGACTGGAAAAATACGACCTTCAAATCGTTAAGATTTTCAGAATCTATTTGAAATGATGGTGATAAAATGACAGACAACAGTAAAATCCGTGTTGTTGTAGGAATGAGTGGCGGCGTTGATTCGTCAGTAACAGCTCATGTCTTAAAAGAGCAAGGATACGACGTTGTAGGTATTTTTATGAAAAACTGGGACGATACGGATGAATTCGGTATGTGTACCGCAACGGATGATTACAATGATGTCGCTCTTGTAGCAAATCAAATCGGGATTCCGTACTATTCGATCAACTTCGAAAAACAATATTGGGATAAAGTCTTTACGTATTTCTTAGAAGAATACAAAAAAGGCCGTACACCTAACCCTGATGTAATGTGTAACAAAGAAATCAAATTCAAAGCTTTCTTAGACTACGCGATGGATTTAGGGGCAGATTATGTAGCTACTGGACATTACGCACGAGTAGAACGTGATGAAAATGGTGTAACACATATGTTGCGTGGGGTAGACAACAATAAAGACCAAACGTACTTTTTAAATCAATTGTCACAAGAACAATTGTCTAAAGTTATGTTCCCATTAGGCGGCATGGAAAAACCAGAAGTACGCCGCATTGCTGAAGAAGCAGGCTTAGCAACCGCTAAGAAAAAAGACTCTACTGGAGTTTGCTTTATCGGAGAGCGCGACTTCAAGAAATTCTTGATGGAATACCTGCCAGCTCAACCAGGTAACATGGTGACTCCTGAAGGCGAAATCAAAGGCCAACACGATGGATTGATGTATTACACGATCGGACAACGTCAAGGTTTAGGGATTGGCGGCGGCGGTAAAACAAATGATCCATGGTTCGTAATCGGAAAAGATCTTGAAACCAACACTCTTTATGTTGGTCAAGGCTACCACCACGAATGGTTGTACGCAACTCATTTAGAAGCGTCAGATATCCACTTTACTTCTAAGGAAGCAAAACCGGCTACGTTTAAATGTACCGCTAAATTTCGTTACCGCCAAGCAGATACAGGCGTAACTGTTCATATGAACAGCGATGGAACGAGCGCTACAGTTGAATTTGACGAACCCGTGCGAGCGATCACACCAGGACAATCGGTTGTCTTCTACGATGGCGACGAATGTTTAGGCGGCGGAACAATCGACAAGGCATATAGCAATGTGAAAGAATTGCATTACGTGTAAACAAAAAAAGATTGGAACAGACTTGTTTCAATCCTTTTTTGTGCGTTAGTTTGTCAAATTAAGTGTAATACGTTTTCCATAAATACCTCATGCAGTGTTTTTATTTGAAACATTTCCTTAGTCGAGTGTTGATTCATGCTAACATGAAGTCAAACTTCTCGGGGGAACCCTGTTAAAATTAGTTCCTTTAGTGAATCAATTCTCGAAACGGGAGCAAATGAAGCCACGAGTTACTGTTTTTTTAAATTCAGTAGAAAATCCATTTATTATTAAAGGGAGTAAGAAAATCACTTAGTTTTGTGGAGGAGAACATTGGATCAGAGTTAGCAAAAGGCAGCGAAATCATTACAGAACAGGAAGTAGAACGGTTAAACAGTTTTTCGTAAGGAATGAAACAGCGTTTAAAAATCGGAATGGCTAGTTAGAGTAGATTGAGAAAGCTGTACTTTTTTCACAGAAATGTGTTTTAAAAGGAAATAAAGCTTGATTCTTAATTTAAACGTGGTAAAATTGATTTTGCATTTATTTTGTGAAATTATCTAGGAGGATTTTTATAATGACAGATGGAAAAACTAAAGTTAGTACAGCTTCACTAAAAGTATTAGCAGGATGGGGAATAGACACAATTTATGGTATTCCTTCAGGAACTCTAGCTCCTTTAATGGAAGCTTTAGGAGAACAAGACGAGACAGACATTAAATTCCTACAAGTAAAACATGAAGAAGTTGGAGCCATGGCAGCTGTAATGCAATGGAAATTCGGAGGCAAATTGGGTGTTTGTGTTGGATCAGGTGGTCCTGGTGCTTCTCACTTAATCAATGGTCTTTACGATGCAGCAATGGATAACACACCAGTTTTAGCTATCTTAGGATCTCGTCCACAACGTGAATTAAACATGGACGCATTCCAAGAATTAAACCAAAACCCAATGTTCGATCACATCGCAGTATACAACCGTCGTGTTGCTTACGCTGAACAATTACCAAAATTGATCGACGATGCAATCCGTACTGCTATCTCTAAACGTGGAGTAGCTGTATTAGAAGTACCTGGCGACTTCGGTTACCATGAAATTGCTAATGACGCATTCTACTCTTCAGGTCACAGCTACCGTGATTACGTTTCTTCTGCAATCAACGAAGCAGATATCGATGCAGCTGTTGAAGTATTAAACAACGCTAAACGTCCTGTAATCTATGCAGGTATCGGAACTATGGGACATGGTCCAGCAGTTCAAGAA
The DNA here is from genome assembly GCF_045528485.1 of Desemzia sp. FAM 23990. Taxonomy (NCBI): domain Bacteria; kingdom Bacillati; phylum Bacillota; class Bacilli; order Lactobacillales; family Carnobacteriaceae; genus Desemzia; species Desemzia sp. FAM 23990. The sequence continues at coordinate 4,438 of NZ_JBGQQW010000028.1, read as the reverse complement.
TTATCTCGTAAACTTAAAGCTCCAGTTATCACAACTGGTAAAAACTTTGAAACTTTCGACTATGACTTTGAAGGATTAACTGGTTCAACATACCGTGTTGGTTGGAAACCAGCTAACGAAACTGTTAGAGAAGCAGATACAGTTCTTTTCGTTGGTTCAAACTTCCCGTTTGCTGAAGTAGAAAATACTTTCGGAAGCGTTGAAAAATTCATCCAAATCGACAACAATCCAACAATGCTTGGTAAACGTCATAACGCAGATGTTGCTATTCTTGGTGATGCTGGTGAAGCAGTTCATTCATTACTAGAAAAAGTAGCACCTGTTGAAGAATCAGCTTGGTGGAATGCTAACTTGAAAAACGTTCAAAACTGGCGTGACTACATGACTAAGTTGGAAACAAAAGAATCTGGTGCTTTACAACTTTATCAAGTATATAACGCTATCAACAAATATGCTGACGAAGATGCAATCTACTCAATTGATGTTGGTAACTCAACTCAAACATCTATCCGTCACTTGCACATGACTCCTAAAAACATGTGGAGAACTTCTCCATTATTTGCTTCAATGGGTATCGCACTTCCAGGTGGTATTGCAGCTAATAATGTTTACCCTGGACGTCAAGTATTTAACTTAATGGGTGACGGTGCGTTCTCTATGAACTACCAAGACGTTGTTACTAACGTACGTTACGACATGCCTGCTATCAACGTAGTATTCACTAACACTGAATATGGATTCATCAAGAACAAATACGAAGATACGAACACAAATACTTTCGGTACTGAATTTACTGATGTAGACTACGCTAAAATTGGTGAAGCTCAAGGAGCTGTTGGTTTCACAGTAAGCCGTATCGAAGATATGGATCAAGTAATGGCTGAAGCTGTTAAAGCTAACAAAGCAGGTAAAACTGTTGTCATCGATGCTAAAATTACTAAAGATCGTCCAATTCCAGTAGAAACATTGAAATTAGACCCTGCATTGTATAGCGCAGAAGACATCAAAGCTTACAAAGAAAAATATGAAGCTGAAGAATTAGTACCATTTAGCGAGTACCTTAAAGCTGAAGGTCTAGAATCTATAGTAGCTAAATAATTTTTCTGATATACAACTTATAGTTGAATAAAAAAGGCGTGTCGCTATGTTATAGTGACTCGCCTTTTTTTATTGGTTAACAAATAATAATTGATTTAGGCTGGAGCCAGTTTGCTTCAGCCTTTTTATATATGGACAGAAATTTCTTCCGGCCTCGTGGTTGCTTGGTGAGAGCCATGGGACCGCTTTGAGCCTGTAGTCTCAAAGCTTGAAAGCTTCAAACTAAGCATAAGCGCTAAAGCGCAATGCTTAGTAATTCACATTTCATCCTTAGCATGGCTACAAGCAACCACGATTCCTACAGAAATTTTAGGTGTGTAAAAAATATTAAATTGGTCTTTAAATAAAGACTTGATGATGAGAGCTTTAATTTAATTTTGTTCGTATTACTAATTTGATTGAATCTAAAAAAATATAAACATTTGTTCGCATTTTTTTGTTTTTTTGCTATAATGAAAGGTAATTGCGCTTACGTTGTAGAAGAGCGATAGTTAATTATAGTATAGGTTAAAGTAGAAATGTGCTGAAGCATATTAAAGTTAAAAAAGAACAATAGAAAATGTTATAATGGGGAGATACATAATAATGAGTGAAAGTAATACAAAAACGCTGTATCAAGTTTTATGGAACTCAGCGGATATACTAAGATCAAAAATGGATGCAAATGAATACAAAAGTTATTTATTAGGATTAGTATTTTATAAATACTTATCTGATAAAATGCTTTATTATTCATCTGTCCTATTAGATGAAAAAACAGATGATTTACAAGTTGCACAAAACCTCTATAAAGAAGCCTATGAAGATGAAGATACTAAGGAAGATTTACTATTTGCTTTACAAGATGAATTTTCTTATACTATCAAGCCAGATATTACTTTTACAGCACTGGTTAACGCTATTAATGATGGACGTTTTCAATTAGAGGATTTAGCGCAAGGCTTTCGTGATATTGAACAATCTAGTGAAACATTTGAAAATATGTTTGAAGACGTTGATCTATATTCAAAAAAATTAGGAGCTACACCGCAAAAACAAAACCAGACGATTGCTCAAGTTATGCACGAATTATCTTCTTTGAATATGGCAGGGCATGCTGGAGATGTTCTTGGGGATGCTTATGAGTACTTAATCGGGCAATTTGCCTCAGATTCTGGTAAAAAAGCAGGAGAGTTCTACACACCTCAGCCAGTAGCAAAACTAATGACTCAAATTGTATTATATGGTAAAGAAAATCAGAAAGGTCTCTCGGTATATGATGCTACCATGGGTTCAGGTTCGCTATTGCTAAACGTAAAAAAATATTCGAATGAACCAGGTACGATTTCTTATTTTGGTCAAGAATTAAATACATCTACTTATAACTTAGCACGTATGAATATGATTCTTCATGGCGTCCCAATAGAGCACCAGCACCTACATAACGCTGACACGTTAGATCAAGATTGGCCCACTGAAGAACCTACAAACTTTGATGGAGTACTGATGAATCCTCCTTATTCTGCCAAATGGGGTGCAGATAAAGGTTTTCTAGATGATCCTCGTTTTTCGCAATATGGAGTTTTAGCGCCAAAATCTAAGGCTGACTTTTCATTTCTACTACACGGTTTTTACCATTTGAAAGATACTGGTGTAATGGCTATTGTCCTTCCACATGGTGTGCTGTTTAGAGGAAATGCTGAAGGTAAAATCCGGAAGAAAATGTTAGAGAATGGTTCAATTGATACAGTGATTGGTTTACCAGCAAATATATTCTTTAACACTTCAATACCTACAACCGTAATCATCTTGAAGAAAAAACGGTCTACAAAAGATGTATTGTTTATTGATGCTTCTAAAGGATTTGAAAAAGGGAAGAATCAAAACAATATGACAGATGAGCACATTGATGCAATATTAGAAGTTTATATCAAACGAGAAAATAAAGATAAATTTTCTTATGTAGCATCATTTGATGAAATCGTAGAGAATGATTTTAATTTGAATATCCCTCGCTACGTTGACACTTTTGAAGAAGAAGAACCGATTGATATGGTTACTTTAGGACAAGAAATTGTCGAACTGAATAAAGAAATTCGCAAAACAGAAAATGAATTCTTAGCTATGCTAGATGAATTGGCTGTCACAGACGAATCTAGAGACATCATTGAGGCAACAAAGGCGGTGTTTCTAAATGAGTAAGAAAATGGCACCTGAGATACGTTTTAAAGGGTTTACTCAGGATTGGGAACAGCGTAAGTTGGGAGATTTAGGATATGTAGCAATGAATAAAAGAATCTTTAAAGAAGAAACTTCTGAAAAAGGAGAAATTCCTTTTTTTAAAATTGGAACATTTGGTGGTAAACCAGATGCATATATTACTCGTGAAAAATTTGAAGATTACAGGAGTAAATATCCATACCCACAAGTAGGGGATATTTTAATCTCTGCCTCAGGTAGTATTGGTAGAACGATTGAATATAAAGGAGAAGAAGCATATTACCAAGACTCAAATATTGTGTGGTTGAAGCACGACGAAAACTTGGATAATCTATTTTTAAAACATTTCTATTCAGTTGTACAATGGAGTGGTATTGAAGGCACTACAATTAAGAGGTTGTACAATAAAAACATTTTACAAACAATAATAAACGTCCCATTCATAGAGGAACAAACCAAAATTGGAATCTTTTTTAAACAGCTTGACGACACTATCGCTCTTCATCAAGATAAGCTAGAGAAATTAAAACAACTGAAGAAAGGCTATCTACAGCTGATGTTTCCGAAAAAAGGAGAAAATATACCGAGGTTGCGGTTTGCTCACTTTTCTTCGGACTGGGAGCAGCGTAAGTTTGAAGATGTCGCACAACTTATAATGGGGCAATCCCCAAGCTCTGAAAATTACACTAATAACCCAGAAGATCATATCTTAGTTCAAGGCAATGCGGATATAAAAAATGGGAGGGTTGTGCCCCGTGTTTGGACAACACAAATAACTAAGCGAGCAGAAAAAGGAGACTTAATTCTTAGCGTTCGAGCACCAGTCGGTGATATTGGAAAAACTGATTACGATGTAGTATTGGGTCGCGGTGTTGCAGCAGTAAGAGGAAATGAATTTCTTTTTCAATTACTAGGAAAAATGAAACATGATAAATATTGGACCAAATTGAGTACAGGCTCTACTTTTGAATCCATCAATTCAAAAGATATTCAAGAAGCAATAATCATGTTACCTAATGCCTACTGAACAATTGGGCTAATTTGAAATGGAGAAAAGTTCAATAGAACTAAACAGCTTTTTTTCCGATTTTTCAGTTGTCCAAAAAAAGAGCGCAAGCGATTGCGATTAATGTTATCTACA
>NZ_JBGQQW010000027.1:0-52020 GCF_045528485.1 Desemzia sp. FAM 23990 | reverse complement strand
GTAGATAACATTAATCGCAATCGCTTGCGCTCTTTTTTTGGACAACTGAAAAATCGGAAAAAAAGCTGTTTAGTTCTATTGAACTTTTCTCCATTTCAAATTAGCCCAATTGTTCAGTAGGCATTATATTAAGGATAACTACTTAATTAATTGTAAAGGGTAGTAATTACGTGTTATAATAACGCTGAAATGGAGGGGCTATTAATGACTACGATAAAAGCTAGAAAACAAGGCAATTCAATTATGATTACTATTCCTAGTTCGTTTGGTATTAAAGAAGGAGAAGAATTCTTTTTTATCAAAAAAGATAATGGTGCAATTACGATGATACCTAAAATTGAAGACCCTTTTAAAAATGCTCAAGATGGAGAATTTTATGTTCCAGATTTAAACGTTGATTACATGCCCACTGAAAGAGAACTAGATGGGTTATAAACCGAAGCAGAGAGATGTAGTCATCATTGATTTTGCACCGTCTAAAGGATATGAGATTAATAAGCGACGTCCTGCACTTGTAATGAGTAGTGATGACTATAATCGAGCTACCAATCTTGTTATTGTTTGTCCGATTACAACAACAGAAAAGGAAAAAGTTTTTCTCATCCCAATTTTATCAGAGAAGTTGCGTGCTAATGGAACAGCTGTTAGTAAAGTAAATACTAATCAAGTTTTTTCATTAGATTATACAGAACAGGCAAATAGACATATTCAATTTATAGATAGACTTGAAGAAGAAAACTTTTACCACATTGTTCAGATGTTTATGTATAATTTTTCTTTCAAAATTTAAGTTTCCATGAGGATTTTTGTATTTTAATTAAACAAAATAGAAGTCACCCTCTTCAGCACAATAGGTGGGGACTTCTATTTCAGTTAGTCAAGATTAATTCATTATCTTGGAGCGCTTATGGGTTTTTAGTGTTTTTATCAATAAATGTAAGTTCTAAATTTAATGAATTTTCAATTTTAGCTACTATTTCAATAGAAGGAATATGAGCCAAAGTTTCAAATCTGGCAATTTGCACTTGAGAAAGTTGAGTTCTTTCAGTAAATTCTGTTTGCTCAATATTTTTTTTAAGAAATCTTAGATGAAATTGATGCAATAAAATGGACGGTTAATTTAAATATATCCTATCAGGAGCCGGAGAGTGTAAAATATTTTGTATAGAATTTTAACGCAATCATTTTAAATGACTCATTGACAGAACAATGTTTTTTTTGCTATAGTTCTAAATGAGAATAAATATAAACCTAGACGAATGGGGATTTTTTTGTGAGTGTAGCAGGTATCTAACCAGTAAGTTGAATAGCCGATAAACTATCAGTTTATTTGGCATGCTTATAAGTGATACCTGTCGATAGATAAAATATTGTATTCTAAAGACGATAGTATGTATGACTATGGTCTTTTTTTTGTACCCTCTAGGTTTAATGATTTGTTTTGGGACAGGTATCTCTTCATCGAAAGGGAGAGAAGAATGGATAAAGAAACACTCACTAAATTACAATTTGATAAAGTTCAAAAAGAAGTTCAATCTAGAGCGATTGGACATTACAGTAAAATCCGAATTGAAAAACTTGCACCACAAACGAACTTAGCAACGGTAAAAGTATGGCAACAAGAAACACAGCAAGCTCGCTTGATTTTGGAAAGCAATCAGCATGTGCCGTTTATGGGACTAATTAGAATTGACGCTTTAATGACGCAAGTGAAAAATGGGATGGTATTGTCTCCAGGGGACTTGATTGAATACGCTGATTTCCTTAGAAGTAGCCGTATGATCGAGCAGTTTTTTGATAAAAACCAATATCAAACTCCGCTGCTTTACCAATATAGTAAGAGTTTGCCGAGCTTATTAGAAATCGAAGAAGAGATTTATCAAAAAATCCAGCACCAAAAGGTCAGTGATGATGCATCAAGAAGTCTTAGAAAAGTACGTAGGCAAGTGCGGGAAAATGAAAAAGAGATTCAAGATAAGTTAACGAAGTTCTTAAAGCATTCGAGTAATAAGAATAAGATTCAAGACGGTATAATAGTTCAAAAAGACGGACGTTACACAGTCCCAATCAAGTCAAGCTATAAAAATAAAGTAGCTGGAAGTGTGATTGAACAATCCAATAAAGGTACAACAGTCTTTGTTGAACCAGCGGCCATAGCGAAACTAAATGAACAGCTGATTATGTTAAAAGCCGAAGAAGTTGCAGAAGAATATCAAATATTAGCTCAGTTAACAGGTTTTCTGGCTGAGAATGAAACTACGATTGAATTCATTATAGAAACGATCACTGCATTTGATATGATTTTTGCGCGAGCAAAATATAGCCGAGAAATCAATGGAATCACTCCATTGGTGAATAAATCAGAGACTATTGCCATAAAAAAAGGCATCCATCCATTTTTACCAAAAGGATCGGTTCCGCTAGATTTCACTTTAGGTGAAGAACATCGCGGGTTAGTCATTACTGGAGCAAATGCTGGAGGCAAGACTGTAGTGCTAAAAACAGTTGGTTTATTAACTTTGATGACAATGTTTGGTTTACAGATTCCTGTTGCAGAGGGAACGGAAATAGCAGTATTCGATGAAGTATTTGTGGATATTGGAGATCAGCAAAGTATGGAAAATGCATTAAGTACTTTTTCTGGACATATGAACAATATCGCTTCTATTTTAAATAAGACAAAAAGAAATACTTTAGTTCTATTAGACGAAATTGGCAGCGGGACGGAACCGAACGAGGGTGCAGCTTTAGCTATCGCGATTATGGAAGAATTATATGCTAAAGGAGCTTTGGTCGTTACGACAACCCATTATGGAGAAATTAAACGTTTTGCTGAAGAACATGAGGATTTTATTCCAGCAGCAATGGAATTTGATCGAGAAACATTAACGCCTAAATTTATTCTTCATTTGGGGGAAAGTGGCGACAGCCAAGCTCTGTGGATTGCTAAAAAAGTTAATATGGCTTCGTCATTGATTAAACAAGCAAAAAAATACATGGATAAAAAAGATTATCCAACCCAGAAAAAATCTTTTAGGAAAAGTGAAGTGAAGTTCGAAACTGGCACAAAGAAAAAGATTTTATTAGGAAAAGGGGACCGTGTTATTCTGACAGAAAGCCAACAAAAAGGGCTAGTATATGAAGACAAGGGTTCAGATAACGTTTATGTTTATTTTAATAAAGAAGTTGTAGAAGTACCGAGACAAAGAGTCCAACTGTTAACTTCAGCTAATGAACTGTACCCAGAAGGATATGATTTGGACATTTTGTTTACTGAGTACCAAACGAGAAAAACACGAAGAGACTTAGATCGTGGATCCAAAAAAGCCCAAAAACAATTAGACAAAGAGATGAAAGAAAGAAAATTAGATGACAGAATATAAAGGCTAACTGAATAAAAAAATTCACACTAGCATCTCTAAGCATAATGTTTTAGAGGTTCTAGTGTTTTTTTAGTCTATAGTGCAATTCAAATAGAGGTCATTCAATAAAAAATAGATTATTTTTTAGATGGAAAACTTTCGTCTTGTCGATAAAATATAAAATTAAAAGCTATTCCAATTTCAAAAACAGCAACACGTTTTTGAACCATTGCAGATTAACCTACTTTTAGCTATTGGTATAAAAAAATTAGCCGATGACTATTTTCCTTTTGATAATACAACAGATAAAGGTACAATATCAGTAATAAGCATCTAGTGAATGATAGGAGGGATCATTTTGTCTGATACCAAAAAAAATCCAATAACAGTAGAAGAGTACATTCAAGAATTTCCTAAAGAAGTGCAAGAAATCTTGCAAAAAATTCGAGCTATCGTGAAAGAGGAAGCGCCAGAGGCACAAGAAAAAATCAGTTATGGGATGCCGACTTTTTCGTACAAGGGTGTATTGGTTCACTTTGCAGCTTATAAAAATCATATTGGCTTTTATCCTACTCCAAGCGGCATTGCCAAATTTGAAGAGCAATTAAAACCCTACAGACACGCTAAAGGATCTGTCCAATTTCTACTTTCAAAACCTATTCCATATGACTTAATCAGACAAATGATAAAAACTCGTGTAAAAGAGAATCTAACTAAAGCAAAAAATAAGTAACTAGGACTGAATAATTTTCTTATGTTTTGCTGTTTTTTAGTTGGGTATTTTAGCTATAATAAACTATAAGATAAAACAAGAAATCAGATAGTTTCGAAGGGAGAAACAGAATGACGATCAAAATCGGTATTGTAGGCTATGGAAATTTAGGTAAAGGTGTCGAAACGGAGTTAAAGCTTAACCCAGACATGGAATTATTAGGGATTTTTTCAAGAAGAAATCCTGCTCAAGTAGCCAGTGAATCAGCAGTCTATCACTTAGATGATATCCAACAATTTAAAGATAAAATCGATGTATTGGTCCTTTGCGGAGGCTCTCGTTCAGATATTCCGGAACAAGCTCCTGAATTGCAAAAAGACTTTACGACAGTAAACAGTTACGACAACCACGGAGAGATTCCAGCTCACTTTGACAGTATTAATGAGGTAGCTCTTGCGAACAATAATGTTGGAGTAATTGCCACTGGTTGGGATCCTGGTCTTTTTTCATTGAACCGTTTAGTGGCGGAAGCAGTGTTGCCAAAAGGAAATACGTATACTTTCTGGGGCAAAGGAGTCAGCCAAGGCCACAGCGATGCCATCAGACGTGTAGACGGCGTCAAAATGGGTGTGCAATATACGATTCCAAATGATGAATTGATCTCCCAAATCAAAGATGGCAAAGACGTTTCGTATACCAAAACTTCTTCACACAAACGGGTTTGTTATGTGGTGGCTGATGAGGGGGCAGACCAGGAAGCTATTACTCAAAGTATCTCTACCATGAAAGATTATTTTGAAGGCTATGAAACAGAAGTCCACTTTATTGATGAAGCTGAGTTCAAACAACAGCACACAGGTATGCCGCATGGCGGACGCGTAATTCGTCGTGGCTATACGGATGATGAAAACATGGCAGTGTACGAATTTAATTTGGAATTAGAAAGTAATCCTCAATTCACTGCAGCTGCAGCGATCGCTTATGCGCGAGCAGCACACCGTCTAGACAAAGAAGGCAATTATGGAGCTAAATCAGTTTTTGATATCGCACCAGCTTATCTTTCCCCTAAATCTGGAGAAGAATTAAGAAGAGAATTACTGTAATCAACATAGAATCTCAGCGGACCGGTTTCGTTGAGATTTTTGTACATAAAAGGAGGGTGCAGCTGTGGGCTACCTAGATTACTTTACCTTTCCGGATGCAGAAGTAGAGTTTAATTTTTTCAATGCCATCAAGCGAACGGTTTACGACTCATTTTACCCTTTTCAAATCATGCCGAAGCACCGATTTGAACGGATTGATTTCGAACCAATCACGATTTTATATGGAGGAAATGGCTCAGGCAAGACGACCGCTTTAAATATCATTGCAAAGAAAACAGAGCTGCAGCGAGAGGCAGTATTTAATCAATCGAATTTTTTTTCAGACTATTTGAACTATTGCTCTGTAGAATTAGAGCAGACGATTCCTGCTCATAGCCGTATTATCACAAGTGATGATGTGTTTGATTATATTTTAAACATTCGGAATCTTAATGAGGGAATCGATTATAAACGAGAAGATTTGTTTGAAGAATATTTGGAAAATAAATACTCTAAGTTTCAAATGAAATCATTGGATGATTATGAACAACTCCGCCGAGTGGTGGATGCAAGGAGGAAGACACAGTCCAAATACGTTCGCAATGAATTGATGGACAATGTCCGGGAATATTCTAATGGAGAAAACGCCTTTCGTTATTTCACTGAAAAGATAGAAGAGAATGGGTTGTACCTTCTTGATGAGCCGGAAAACAGCCTTTCCCCTAAACGGCAAATGGAGTTGATGCAGCTGATAGAAGATTATGCGCGTTTCTTTGGCTGTCAGTTTGTCATATCCACGCATTCGCCATTTCTGCTAGCGCTCAAAGGGGCTAAGATTTATGACTTAGACAGCGATCCAGTAGATGTCAAAAAATGGACCGAACTGGACAATGTGCGCACGTATTATGATTTCTTTAAAGAACATTGGATGGAGTTCGAGTAACATGTAAGTGACCAGAGATAAGACGGAAAATGGATTTCAATTATCATCTTTCCCTTTTTTTACGTTTTTAAGACTTGAGATAGTTGGTTTTTCATTAGACGAATTGCTGATAACTGAAAAGGTGCCATCTGTTTCGAGAATAACTGCCCTTACTTCATCAAGAGAAGCGTAACCATTTGAACGGACGGCTTGTAATATTTCTTTTTCAGGAACGCGTTCCTTTTTCATAGAAAATCTATTGAACTGTCCATCGTAATAAAGTAACTTAGGGGACGATTTGATTAGCTGACTAAAAAAATCTGAACGAACTGAAAGCCATGAAGTGATAAATTGGAGTAAGACAAGCAGGCCAAAAGCCAGTATTCCATCCACCAAGGCAATATCTTGACTCGTTAATATGCTTCCTAATACAGAGCCTAACGCGACAGTAACAATGAAATCAAAGGAATTCATTTTAGATAAGGTACGTTTGCCGGAAATTCTCAAAACGAGCAGAATCAGTATATAAGAAAGAGTGCCCACAACAAGAATCCGGATGAGTGAAGAAGAGTCGCTAGTAAACATTTTTTATCTCCTTTCATTAAATGTTGATAATTTTGATTTAGTAATAGTGTATTCAAATTATACAGAAAAGAGATACTTTTGTTAAATAGTAACAGCCCCGCACTGTTAATTTCCACGTATTAGCCATTTCTGCTGGCATTTAAAGAGACTCAAATATATGATTTTTATAGTGATCCTGTAGATGTCAAAAAATGGACCGAACTGGACAATGTGCGCACGTATTATGATTTCTTTAAAGAACATTGGTGTAAATTTGAATAGAGTGGTTCCTTTATATTAGCTAGTTCTTTTCGATCAAGCCCTTATTCCTGTTAAGTACACAAAAAGTGAAACAGCTTCGTTTTTTATTGAATGGGCAAATAGACATTTGTCTAGTAAAGGTAAGGACCATTTGGATGCCTCGTTCCTCTTCGAATAGACGCTATTTGGTTAGTAAGAGCCATTCGGATGCTTCATGCCACCTCAAATGGATGCTATTAGCCAAGTAAGAGCCATTCGAGAGGCATCGTCTACCCAAAATGGACGCTATTAGCCAAGTAAGAGCTATTTGGGAGGCATTGTCTACCCCAAATGGATGCTATTCATCTAGTAAGAGCCATTCAAATGCTTCGTGCCACCCCAAATAGATGTTATTCACCTAGTAAGAGCCATCCGAATACTTCGCCTCACTCCGAATGGACGCTATTCGCTCAGCAAACGCACAAAAACACTTTACTTAGCCAAAATAGCCCTATGCAATCCAAAACAGAGCTGCCTCATTTTATCTTGAGACAACTCTGTTTTTAAGACTCTTTATTCTAAATATGTCAAAGCTTCTTGCACAAAGGAAGCAGTACCCATATATAAGTAAGTTTCATCAATATCAAATTTCGGGTGGTGATGACCATGGAAAGAGCCTTCAATTTCACGCGGGTTGCTTAAAAAGAGAAATGTCCCCGGAACTTCTTGCAAGAAAAAAGCAAAATCTTCCCCGCCCATCAAAGGTTCACGAACTTCCGTCAGCACATCATCGCCGAAAATCTCTTTTAAATTACCGACAACTTCAGCGGTTACGTCGTTATCATTGATGACAGGAGGGTATTTGTAGTCGTAAGTTACAGTGCATTCCACGCCAAATGTTTCTCCGACTCCTTTAGCAATCTGTTCTAACTTAGCACATATTTTTTGCCGGATGGCATCATCAAATGCTCGTACTGTGCCTTCAATTTCTGCATTATCTGGAATAACATTTTGATTAAAACCACCGTCCACCCGTGTTACGGAGACCACTGCAGGATCGATGGCTCTTAAGTTTCGGCTCTTAATCGATTGGATTGCGGTAATCAAGTATCCGATAGCGTTCACAGGATCATCTGACAGCTCAGGATAAGCACCGTGATAACCTTTGCCTTTGACTTCAATGAGAAAGCGATCCATGGAAGCCATCATCGGTCCGAATTTATACCCGATTTTGCCTTTTGGTGTATGCGGGTCGATTTGTCCTTCGTGAAATCCTAGGACACGAGTCACTTTAGGATTTTCCAATACTTTTTCTTCAATCATCGGTTTAGCACCGCCGGGATATTCTTCGCCGGGTTGGAACAACAATTTAACTGAGCCGCTAAAGAGATGACGGTTTTCTTGTAAAATTTTTGCTGCGCCCAGTAACATGGCTGTATGTCCATCGTGACCACAAGCATGCATATTTTGATTGATCGATTGAAAAGGGAGACCTGTTTGTTCTTGGACCGGCAATCCGTCCATATCGGCACGCAAGCCTAACACTCGGTCTTTATTGGGGCCAGATTTCGTCCCTTTGATCAACCCGACAACAGCATTGCCGTTTACATAGGAAGCATCGTAGTCAATGCCGGATGTTTCTAATACTTGAGTGACATATTGCACTGTGCGTGGGAGTTCCAGCGTTAATTCAGGAATTTGGTGCAAGTCCCTCCGCCAGTGAATGATATCTGCTTCAGTGTCTTTTGCCAATTGAATCACATCTATTTGAGCCAAACTAAATCCTCCTTATTAGAACATACGGAATAAAATTTCTGAAAAAATGACGCAAGCCAATACTGTGCCCATGATGACTAAAATACTGACGATTGCTCCTTTGTAGCCGATTTTGCGAAACGCTGGCCAGTCTTTACCAATCGATACCCCAGCATAAGCCAAAATAGGAGTACATAATGCTAGTAAGCTGATTTGCTCTACATGTGTGATCACCATATCAGAAACAGGCGAAATGGGAACTGAAAAAAGTATGGCGATAAACGAAATGTATGCCATAGCGGGTAAATTTAGAGGGATGATCTGTTTAAAAATCAGCCCCGAAAGTGTAAACAATAATAACCAAAGAATACCGAAAATCGATTGAGTAATTGTGGCTCCATAACCGAGAACATTTCCGATAAGAGCTATCGTACCAGAGATCAAAAGAGCCATTGACCAGTCTAAAATCATTCTATTATTTAATTTAGCTTTCTCCATATTCAGTCACTTGTCCTTTCTTTCCTCGATCCAGCCAGCTGTACACACGCTCGGTCAGAGGCAGACCAATAAATAACGCGGTATAAATACTGATGACTGAGGAAACCAGATTCGAAATCGCCGCATAGGCCTCCAATTCAGTAGCCATTTCTGGATAGCGTTCCAACAGTGTACCTAATCCTCCCACCATCATAGAAGCTGAACCAATCCCTGATGCTAACGAAAGGGAGATAGGGGAAATAAACGGCAGCTCTGCTAAAACAGACATTAGGAAGCTAACCGCAATCACACCAAATACGGTCCCAACGATATAGTTCGTCATCACACCACGGAATTCTGGTGATTCAGCGCCGTATTTTTCTGAGATCAATGTTACGTTTGCTTCACGACTTACTCCGAATGTCATACCAATAGATTCGCGGCCCATACCGAAGACTACAACAGCGAGCGGCAGTCCGATAGCAAATGAAAAACCTTCTCCTAGATTTTGTAGAATAACAGGAATCCCCGCTCCGAATACTTCCTCAATGGCAGCACCACTGGAAACCCCTAGTTTAGCCAGCAATAATCCGCCAGCTAAAGCCATCATTTCAGAAGCATGATGAGTACTTTTTTCTGTAACGATTTTTTGCTTGGGAATTAAATAAAATAAGGTCATTAAAATCATAGAGAAAATCAATGGCGCCAAGGTGAAAGAGAATCTCCCTAAAGGTATACGTTGTGTGCCGATCAGCTCAGCAATCACGGTAAAGATCAACACCATGATCTGCAGTGGATAATTTTGCCAGCTTTTTTTCTTTTCCATACTCATCCTCCTCAAATGATTGCTAATCACGATTTCTGCCGTTATTAATTAGCAGATTAAAGATTAACACATTTTAATTTAATATATTTTTAATATTAATCGCTATTCTAACATCTAATCAGATCTAAGAGCAATCTTTTTTATCATAAAAATGAATTTAAAATGAATGCATCGTTTGAATTCTAATATTAATACCATAAAAAGAGTCTTTCACATCGACCGCAATCGATTTGAAAGACTCTTTTTAGAGTTATTCTAATAACATTTACGTTATTTCATTGAAACAACCATTTCTAAGGCTTCCAACGGTACTTGACTGGTAGAAAGTTCGTAAACGCGGTTTTCTTTTTGCCACATGATATCCACAGATACTGTGTCTCCACCTTGTGGATAATCAATGAGTATCAGCCCTTTTTCGCTTGGAGCAGGAAGCATATTTTCTTCCAAATAAGCGACGATTTTTTTGGCTATTCCAGGCGCATCCATTTCATCCATAGTTAGAGAGTGAATGGTGAAATCCCAATTGCCTTCTTCCCAACTGAAGTATTGGTTTCCTGCAGCGCCTTCTCCATAACCAGTAACATCGTAACCTAATTCAACAGCTGTTTCTTCATTGGGTGTCACAGAAACAGCACCGTTCATTTTGGCTTCCATTTCAGCTAAAGCAGTATCGGCATCTGTATAAATGGTTCCCGATACAGCAGCCAAATCGTTCCCTTGTTCATCAGTGTAAGCTATTGTATATTCATCTTCGCTATTGGTTACGATACTGGCGCTGCTGTTTTCCGGCAAATAAGACGGCAATAACACAACAGCCGGATCCATTTCCAATTCAGAACCGACTTCCGATTCTGAGGATTCATTTTCTTCTTCTGATGTATCACTCGATTCTTCCTGATTACTGGATGATTCGGAGTCACTACTCATACTGCTGGCAGGTTCACTGCTTTGTGACTCTTCTATTTGTGAAGAGGATTCCGCCGACTCTGATTCTGGGTTTGATGAACAGCCGACAAGTAGTATACCGCATACCCCAAGAGCTAATAGGGGTTTATAAGATACTTTTGTCATAAAAAAGACCTCCTTGTTTTCTTGTTTTTATAGTACCGCTCGTAAAATAAGATGTAAATCAATCTGGTTTAAGCTAGACAAAGACTGACTTATAAACTCATTTTGTTTCATTTGTAGAGGAAATAAGCGCCAGTCAGAACAACTCTATGATCTAGTTAGGGAGATTTACGGAGCCTCACGTCAAATGGACAAGCTCGATCTTTCAATAAAGTTTGTCAATTTTTAGACATATCTTTGTGACAAAACGATGTCCTGCCAGTGTAATGGCTTCCATTCATAAAATGAAGCGTGCTATACTTGTGCCAACTTAAAGAAATGGCAATTTTCTCATTTTCACCTCGCTTCAAACCATCTTGCTTATCTTCCCTAAGATAGCAGCTTTTCTTTCTTATCCAGTCTGGATAATTCTTTCATACACTCTCATTGTAATGCTTCACAAGTTCTGACTCTTCTCCTTATATTTTAAAGACTCTTTTTTATCCATATTATTTGGTTTAACCGAATCGACCTCTTTTTAGTATACCCTCGTTTATTTAGCTAATCATTGTAAATCTCTTCTAACTAAATCCGCTTATTTCAATCTCCTTCCTACTAGTTTCCCTTGAAAACAAATCTACCAAAAGGTGTGATAGCTATGATTATGGAGAAAATTTCTTCGTTAAATTTTAAGCACCGTTCGTTTTATGCACGCTATATCAAGCGTCTAATGGATATTACGCTCTCTTTCATAGGATTGATGATGTTATTATTGCCTCTGCTAGTGATTGCCGCACTGATTCGTTTGGATTCTAAGGGACCTGTATTCTTTTTGCAAGAACGTATCGGCCAATATGGCAAAACCTTTCGGATCATTAAATTCCGTACAATGATTGTTGGCGCTGAGCATATAGGGAGCGGACTGCAGATTCACAGCTTTAAGGACGCACGTATCACCAAAGTCGGTTTGTTTTTGCGCACAACCAGCCTAGACGAACTGCCGCAATTGATCAATATTTTAAAAGGCGATATGTCACTGGTTGGTCCAAGGCCCCCAGTGACATATGCACCATATATCGGATACAAGGCTTATCCTGAGTGGGCTAAAAATCGATTTTTGATTAAACCAGGTCTGACTGGATCTGCTCAGATTAAATACCGGAATAATGTGGAGTGGGATCAGCGGATGATAGAAGATATCCATTATTTAGAAACGCTCTCTTTTGTGACAGATCTGCTTCTCATAGTCAAAACAGCCGTTAAGTTTGTTGAGAAAGAACCCGAACAAAATTCAGTGGGAAGCTCACCAATAAATCAACAGGAAAAGATCAAGGAGGTTATCAAATGATAAAAAGTATTTACATGGATAAAGGATGGGGTGTGCTTCAGCAGGACAAAGAAGGAGGAGAAACACTTCATTTCCTATTTGAAAGAGAAGAGGGGCGTGTAGTTTACCCTTTTATCAAACGTCCAGCAGGAATAGTAGATGGCACACAATATTATGATTTAGTGACTCCGCGTGGACAAGGAGGTATCTGGATCGAACAAGCGCAAGAGGGAAAAGAAAAGGTTTTGATTCATCAATTTAGTAAAGCTTTTGACGATTATTGTACTCGTGAACATATCATCGCTGAATACATTCGTTTCAGCCCTTGGTTGAATCAGGCGAAATGGTTTGAAGAAGACTATACGATCTCTTATTTTGGAGAAGTGTATTGTACAGACCTGACAACTGATTTTTTTAATGAAGCATACAGCTCAGCTTTACGCCAGCAAATCAGAAAAGCCATAAAAAATAACGTCATTATACGTTTTACTTCTAATCCTGATTTTATTGATGAGTTTTTAAGACTGTATCAAATGACAGCAAAAGAACAACAATTCAACGAATATTATCAGCTCGATAAAAGATTTCTACAGCGTTATTTTGATTTTTACCCAGACAAAGTGGTATTCGCAGTAGCTCTATTAAATGAAAAAGTGATCTCAGCAGCCATGCTGTTAATAGGGGAGGATATCGTCCATTACCACTTTGCTGCCACAGATCCTGAATACAAACACCTTCAACCGAATAGTTTGCTGATTTATGAAGCTGCCAGTTATGGAGAAGCTTACGGCAAACGATTATTTGATCTCGGATCGGCTAAAGCCGGCAGCAGTCTGGAGAAGTACAAAAAACGGTTTACTGCTAAAGTAAAAAGTTATCCGTTTTATCGAGGCACAAAAGTTCGCAACCAAGGTGTTTATGATCAATTGGTTGAGCAGGCGAGCGATGTGCAAGAAGGGTATTTCCCCGCATACCGCAAATAAGTACGAAGTGAGGTGAAAGCAGATGGAGCCGTTTTTTACACCGACACCGATTCAGCCACTAACAGAAGATTTCCAACACAATCGATTTTACATCAAAAGAGAAGATTTGATACCCCTATCTTTCGGTGGCAACAAAGCGCGTAAAGCTTACTACTTTATCCAAGAAATGGAGCAACTGCAAGCGAACTGTCTGGTGACTTATGGCAGCAGCAGTTCCAACCATTGCCGAGTTATTGCTGCGGTTGCAGCAGCAAAAGGTTATCCTTGTCTGATTATTTCTCCCTCTTCACAAAATACCCCCACTATGAATCAGCAACTCGTTGAGACCCTCAATGCAAAACTGATTTTTACCCCTTTATCCCAAGTCAGGGAAACGATTCAGCAAACGATGGAACAATTGAAGCACGATGGTCTGCAGCCTTATTTTATTCCAGGTGGTGGACATGGAAACAATGGAACACAAGCTTATGTGGATGCCTATCGAGAAATCAAGGCAACTGAAGCTGAAAAAGGTATGTCATTTGATAGGATTTTTCATGCTTCTGGAACGGGGACTACCCAAGCTGGTTTAATTTGCGGCAATCGGTTGTTTGAAGATTCAAAGAAAATCGTCGGTATCAGTATTGCAAGAGATGTGGAAAACGGAAGACCGGTCGTACTGGAATCAGCGAATGCTTATCTGGAAAGTTGCTCATTACCACCCATCTTAGAGGAAACAGTCATTTTTGATGACCATTACCGAGCAGGTGGTTATGGTAAGCATCACGAGGACATTACTGATGTTATCAAGCAGGTTTTTATTCACGAAGGCATTGCACTAGATCCCACATATACTGGGAAAGCTTACTGGGGCATGATGCAATATATCAAAGAGCATCAAATAGAAAACCAAACAATTTTATTTATCCACACAGGAAGTAATCCTCTATTCTTTGATTATTTTCAAAAATACTGTCTTACAAGGAGTGTGAGAAATGAAGATCACTTATATCGAACTGCAAGAGCTTCCGAAAATGGCATGGGGAGCAATTGTTGAGAAAGGTACACTTGATGTAGTCGTTTATCATGGGAGAAGTGTTGAGACACAAAAGGAGTTTTTTGTAGAAGGTGCATGGGAAGGTAATTTCACAGAAGGACGGTTTGATCAAGCCGATTTTTTTAATGGATCAGGCGGAAGAATGAATCAAAAAACATTCAAAAAGTCCTTTATGTTTGTTACATCCAGCCATACATTAGATCGATTGCACACTATTCGCTTGAAAAATAAATTGATCGTTTCCAACTCAATGCCGTTTGCGCTGCATTTGGCACACACTCGTTTGAACCCTCGATATATGGATTACGAAAAAGATTTGAACTCAATACTAAAAGGACTGTACCACTACAA
The DNA here is from genome assembly GCF_045528485.1 of Desemzia sp. FAM 23990. Classification (NCBI taxonomy): domain Bacteria; kingdom Bacillati; phylum Bacillota; class Bacilli; order Lactobacillales; family Carnobacteriaceae; genus Desemzia; species Desemzia sp. FAM 23990. The sequence continues at coordinate 37,336 of NZ_JBGQQW010000027.1, read as the reverse complement.
AGACTGGATTCCATTAAAGGGAAACAAAGAACTCTTCTTGCACTATTATTGTAATTTGGTCATTGATGGTCAGCTCTCCATCAGTAAAGAAAAGAAGCCTAGTATGGAACCTTTTGAAAGTTACTCTCACTACCGAACCCTCTTAAGTCAGACACTCCAACAATTTGTCCAAAATGCAAAAAGCCCATTAAGGCGCATTTCTTATGGAATTGTAACGACCATTTCCAAAGGCTATGATTCAGCCGCTTGTGCTGTTCTCGCAAAAGAAGTTGGTTGTGACACAGCATTATCTTTTGACCGACCAATTACTTATGAAGAAGACTGTGGACTGGATATTGCACAGCAGTTAGGGTATTCTTCCATCATTTTAAAAGACGCTTCGGATTATTTATCCAACGAACAGCTGACAGAAACCGAATTTGTATCTACAGGTGAGTTAGGCAGTGGTGTCGTATATGCCTCTTTTGAAGAGGAAATGGCCGATAATATTGTACTTTTTGGAGAAGAAGGAGACGAATTTTGGGGCAAAGACCGCTCAGACGCCAATGCGGAATTTCGGTTTCCAGATGACGTTATGACGGGTGTATCACTTATCGAGCATCGGCTGCGAGTGGGTTATATTTTTACGCCACTTCCGACTTTCGGCGGTGTTGAATGGAAAAGTTTATGGAAACTAAGCAATTCACCTGAAATGCAGCCCTATTCTGTTGGCGGTTCATATGATCGGCCCATTCCTAGGAGAATCTTAGAGACAGCAGGGATCCCCAGAGAATCCTTTGGGATAGAGAAAAAGGGAGTAGGAGTCAATTATCGTTATGACAGCTTTTTACGCTTGAAAGAACGAATGTCGAAAAACTCTTTTGTTTCTTATCAGCAGTATTACAAAAGTCATCGCAAAATCGATAAGGAATATTTACAGCGTTGGCTTCGTTATTTTTTGGATACAAAAAATGTTTACCTTCATGTGGCAATGCGAAAGGTTGGAGTGGAAAGTAATCTCACTATGCCAAATGCAGAGAGTGAGACAAATCCGGGTGCTCCCGCTTTTCTGATTCATTGGGGCGTTCAAGAAATCCAGAAAAGGTACCATAGTGCATTTGAAAAGAAATATAAAAAACGTTTAACAGTGCTGCGGAATGGAAATAGGCACACTGAAGCCGTCTTCAGCGAAAATGGCAACCAACATTTAGAAAAGGCCGCCATAGAGATAGAGACTGGAAGGGGGAGAGGGAGATGAAGTTTATTGAAACAGAAAGCATCGCACCCTTAGCTTGGTGTGCCAAAATTGAAAAAGAAACGCTGGCTGTGGAATTAACTCATGGCAGTAAAGTTGAAACAAGAAAAGAAGGTTTTGTAGAAGGTGCGTGGGATGGAGAGTTTACAAGTTTTCAATTTGATTTGGCCGATTTTCTGATGGGGTCGGGGGGAAAGCATGTAACAAGGGAGGGTGAGGAACAACTTTTATTTGCTACTCCGTCGCATACTTTAGAACGGTTGTATGCTGTTAGAGTTGAAAGAAATTTATACGTCTCAAACTCGCTGCCGTTTATTCTCGTTCAATCAGAAACCCATTTAGACGGACATTATTCTCGATATGAAGAAGACCTCAACACGATTCTAAACGGTCTTCAATCAGTCAAAAAATGGATTCCACTGGTTGGAAACAAGCGGCTGCAACTGTTTTATCATTGCAATTTTCTAGTGAACAGCCAATTGGAAATGGCAGTTCAGCAAAAAAGGGATATGGAGCCGTTTGCTGACTTCAAAGACTATGAAGATCGCTTGTTAACTGCGTTGAAGCGCTTGAGAGACAATGCCAGTGTATCGGAAAGGTTAACTACTTATGGCTTAGTCACTACCATTTCAAAAGGGTACGATTCTGCAGCCTGCGCTGCTCTGGCTAAAGAAATCGGCTGCGAGATAGCAGTGACCTTTAATCAGCCTGAAAAGTATGCAACAGATTCTGGAGAAGAAGTAGCACGACAATTAAATTATCCTCACATCATTCAAAAAGATGCCAATAGGTACCTAGAGAATAAAGAATTCCTTGAATCTGAATTCGTTTCTTCAGGTGATTTGGGAACCGGGATCGTTTATGCAGCTTTTGAAGAGGAATTTAAAAGGAAATTGGTTTTTATTGGACACCGCGGTGATTGTGTTTGGGGCAAAAATGCACTAGATGTTAATAACGATCTGCGCTTTAATGATTTTGTGTTCGCAGGAACTTCTCAAGTAGAAAACCGACTGAAAGCAGATTACATCTTGGTTCCTGTTCCTTATTATGGGGCAGTACAGTGGCCTTCGTTAGATCAAATATCACAATCATCAGAGATGGAGCCCTATTCGGTGGGTGGGGACTATGATCGACCTATTCCTAGAAGAATGGTTGAAACAAGAGGAGTGAATCGGGAAGAATTTGGATTTAAAAAGGCCGGTGCTGGTTTTAATTATCGCTATGACAATTCTAATCGTTTGAAAAAACGGATGTCTCCTCATTCGTACCACTCTTTTTACACGTATTTTCTTACCCATAGACGAAAATCTTATCAAAATATTTTCCGTTGGGCTCAGTATTTTTGGAATACTAAAAGAATCTATAGTGGTGTATTGCTTCATCGCTTAGGAATCAAAGTTCCTTTTAAAGAGATTGAATTTGATGGCGTTTCAAATCCGGGGCTCCCTTCCTATCTTTTTCTTTGGGGAGTTGCCAAACAGATGGAAAAATATCGAACAGGACTAGAAAAGCAGCCCAAAACGTTACCAGAAACAGTTAGAAACCGATCGTATAAAAGACAGGAGGTAGTTAAATCATGAGTACGAATATTCTTATCCTAAGTTGCGGTACACGCAATAAAATCGTAGCGTATTTCAGACAAGAACTAGCTGGTAAAGGAAAGGTCGTTGCAGCTGATTCCAGTCCGCTTGCTCCAGCGCTCTATGAAGCCGATGAGGCGGTAATTGTTCCGTCTATCAAAGACAAGCACTATTTAGAGACGCTGTTGTCATTGTGTAGAGAAAAAAAGATCAAAGCTGTTTTTTCTTTAATCGATCCTGAACTCAATTTGTTGGCGAAATACAAAAAAGACTTTTTAGCCATCGGCACGATCCCTATTATTTCAGATGTAGAAAAAGTTGCGATGTGCTTTAATAAGTATGCTTTATATGAATTTTTGACGCAAGCACAGATTCCTACTCCAATAAGTTATTTGGAAGAACATAAATTTTTACAGGATATGAGAAAAGGGCTGATCTCTTTTCCGGTCATTATAAAACCTTATGATGGCAGTGCCAGTATGCAGATTCATAAAGTGCATTCCAGTGATGAAATGGAAGACTTGATGGTATGTGACGATCATCTGATGATCCAAGAATTTATGGATGGTATTGAAATAGGGGCAGATGTTTATGTTGATTTGCTTTCTCGAAAAGTGGTCTCTATTTTCACCAAGGAAAAAATCAAAATGCGTGCCGGAGAGACAGACAAAGCCCGTTCTATAAAAGAGGGGAAATTATTTGATCTTATTCAATCTGTTGTTGAGAAGGTCGGTTTGACCGGGATGCTGGATATTGATTTATTCAAAGTCGGAGATGAGTATGTGATTTCTGAAATCAACCCGCGCTTCGGCGGCGGCTATCCGCACGCTTATGGCTGTGGCGTATCTTTTCCTCGCATGCTCCTCAATAATCTGGAAGGAAAAGTAAATCCTTCTCAGATAGGAGAGTATGAAGCAGATATCTATATGGCCAAATACAATGAGATCAAGATTATTCCAGCAGCAGAGTTGCCTAAAGAGATGATGATTTCCTTACCAATTCCAGACGCCGCTTCTTCTCAGAGCTGACTCGTTGTTTAACGCTCTGATGAAAAGCGGTTAAAAATAAAAATAGACGAAACAGGAGTGAACGCTATGGAGCAACCAAAAAGAATATTACTCTCTTCCCCGCATATGTCGGGAAACGAATTGAGGTACATTGATGAAGCTTTTCAAACCAATTGGATCGCCCCGCTTGGACCGAATGTGAATCAATTTGAAACAGACTTGGCTCATTACGCTGGAACAAAAGCAGCTACAGTGACCAACTCAGGAACTGCTGCTATTCATCTAGCGTTAGCTGTCTTGGGTGTCCAAAAAGGGGATAGAGTATTTTGCTCTACGTTTACTTTTATTGCTAGTGCCAATCCAGTTCTTTATCTAGGAGCCGACTTGGCTTTCATTGATTCAGAGCCAAACACTTGGAATATGTCGCCTATTGCCCTAGCTAGAGCTTTAAAAACAGCTAAGCGGGAGAATCAGTTGCCAAAAGCCATCATTGTTGTCCATCTATACGGACAAAGCGCCAATATGGAAGCCTTGCTTGAAGTTGCGGATGCATATGGCGTTCCGATTATAGAAGACGCTGCTGAGTCCTTAGGTTCAACGTATAAAGATAAAAAGAGCGGAACATTAGGTAAAATCGGTGTTTATTCTTTCAATGGGAATAAAATCATTACTACATCTGGTGGAGGAGCACTAGTATCGGACGATAAAGAATTAGTCGAAACAGCTCGATTTTTGGCTACTCAAGCTAAAGACTCAGCTCCTTATTACCAACATTCAAAAATAGGCTACAACTACCGGATGAGCAACATTTCAGCAGGTATTGGGATTGCTCAATTACAAGTCTTGGAAGAAAGAGTAGCCAGCCGTAGAGCAGTATTCGATCTTTATACACAGGAAATGAACAACATCGAAGGAATCCGGTTCATGCCTGAACTAGAAGGGTCTGTTTCTAATCGTTGGCTGACGACGTTGCTGATTGATCCCTTTATCATTCAGCAAAAGCCGTTTGAAGTGATGCAGCTGATGAACGAAGTGGGCATCGAAACGCGTTTGCTTTGGAAACCACTGCACTTGCAACCTCTGTTCAAACAAGCTAAGTTCTATCGCCATAATGAACGAACGAGTCCTGTATCTGATTTACTGTTTGCTATGGGCTTATGTCTTCCCTCAGGAAGCAATTTGAGACTGGAAGAGCAATACCGTGTCATTGAAACACTCCATCAAATCTTTAATCCTCAACCAATCTACGCACCAACCATCAAAACACCAGCATTCTCTGATTACTAACTTCCTTATCTCAACCATTCATTGAAAAAGGAGGAATCCAGTATGTCAAAAGCTTTAGTGATGGCATCCATCGCTCCTATGATCTCATCTTTTAATCGCGACAACATTCGCTTGCTGCAAGAAATGGGGCTTGAAGTCCACGTACTAGCTAATTTTGCTGAAGACAGTGAAAAGCCAACAGGCCGGAACCAACAGTTTAGAAAAGAGTTAGAAGCTAAAGGCGTAACGGTCTTTGATGTTGCAATAGACCGAAATCCATTGAAAAAAACCAACCTGCAAGTATTTTTTCACATCAAAAAAATCTTTGACCAAGAACACTATGCTTTGATCCATTGCCATTCACCAATAGGAGGTGTGTTGACTCGACTGGCTGCTGCAGAAGCTCGGAAAAGCGGCACAAAAGTTATTTACACGGCTCATGGTTTTCATTTCTTTAATGGGGCTCCTAGAAAAAATTGGCTGTTGTACTATCCAGTTGAAAAATGGTTAGCGCGTTATACCGACTGCTTGATCACTATTAATGGAGAAGACTATGAAGCGGCTCACCTTCGCAAATTTAAAGTCGGTTATCTGACTATGATGGAAGGAGTAGGGATCGATCAAATGCGTTTTATCCCCACGAATGATGCACTTCGAAAAGAGGTCAGAACAAAACTTGGTTTCCCAAAAGAGGCGTTTATTCTGATTTATGTCGGCGAATTGTGCACCCGGAAAAATCAACGGGTACTTATTGAAACTGCAAAGTTGCTGGCACCGGATATAGCAGATCTTAAGCTGCTGTTGGTCGGAGAAGGAGATAAAAGAGAACAGTATATTCACCAAATCAGTGAACTTGGGGTGGAAGAACAAGTTGAACTATTAGGCTACCGTGGAGATGTGAACCAACTGATGCAGATGGCGGATGTCGTAGTTTCTTCTTCCAAACAAGAAGGACTGCCCGTCAATATCATGGAAGGAATGGCAACTGGTCTGCCCTTAGTAGTCAGCAACTGCCGTGGAAACCGAGATTTGGTTCGCAACGGACAAAACGGTTTTGTGGTCGAAGAAGAAGCGGCTCAGTTTGCTGAAGCAATCAAGGAGCTGTATGCATCAAAAGCTCTGCGTAAATCATTTGGAGCTCAGAGCTTAGAGCTGGTACAGCAATACGGCATCAACACGATCTCGCTTAAAATGAAAACTCTTTATCAAGAAACGTTGCAGACGGCGATCTCCATGTCTTTGACCGCAGCAACGTTGACCTCAGAACAAAAGAAAACGACAAGATGAGGGTGTTAAACATGATCAATCCAAAAGTGAGTGTCATTGTTCCGATTTACAATGCTGAAGCATTTTTAGTTTCTTGTGTTAGAAGTGTTTTAGCACAAACGTTGACAGATATCGAGGTTTTGCTAATAGATGATGGATCTTCTGACAGCTCAGCGGTTATTTGTCGGCATTTTATGCAACAGGATTCACGAGTCACTGTGATCAATAAAGAAAACGAAGGAGTCTCGGCAACTAGAAATCTAGGTCTGGCATGGGCAAAAGGTGAATACATTGCTTTTCTGGATGCTGATGACACGCTGATTGAAGAGGCGTTAGAGATACTCGTTCAAACACTCGAAGAAAAACAAGTAGAGGTTGTTTTTGCCAATTATTTTTACCTCTACAATGATCGAAAAGTTTATCGCGGACCCCGAATACCAGGAGGAATCTATCCTGTAACAGAGCTCAGGTCACAATTGATCGACGATGGGACCTTATCCGGCATCTTATTTGGATCGGTGGGGGCAGCTTTGTACAAAAGAGCATTGATCAAGCAGCATCACATTCGGTTTCAAGAAGAAGTGGCTTTAAATGAAGATGGTTTATTCAATGTCATGTACCTGCTTCATTCAACCAGCTGTTGCTATTTGAGTGACCAGCACGTATACGGCTATCGAAAACAAATTGAATCTGTCACGAGTCGATTCCAACCCAATAAAAATTTTGACAGTGCCACAGTTGCTATTGATCAGTATTGCCAGCCAATCAGTCAGGAATTATCATTGGAGCAGCAATTGCGCAGAAGGCAGGTCTCTATCAGCTTATGGCAGGCATTAAATATTTGTTCAGAAGAAAACCCGGCTTCTTATCGAGCAACGATTCGGCAGCTGAAGGAACTATTTGGACACCAAGAACTGCAAGGATGTTTCCCTTACATGGAAGAAGAGAAAATGAATCGCTACAAACGAGTTTATTACCAGCTGATAAAAAAAAGACGCACACACTTATTTTATCTTACGACCCGATTTTTACTGCCGACTGCTTCAAGGCTCGTAAAAAGATAGGTCTACTGATGGAAGATAAAAAAACATAAATGTTGATGGCGTTTATGTCGGGAAAGGAGAAAGTAAGATGAAAATTCTCTTTGTTGGACAAAATTTGCAGCAAGGTGGTGTCCAGATTGCTTTGATCAATACATTAAAAGAACTGGTCAAGCAACAACATACGATCGATCTTTTCTTATTCGGCACTGGGGACTATGCTTCAGAAGTGCCTCCAGAAGTGAATTTTTACCAAGGTACTAAGGGATTGCAGTTAGTGGCTACGCCTTATCATAAACTAGCCCAGAAAAAAAACAGTTTCGATTATTGGTATCGATTAGGACTAACAATGGCAGTTCGGATTAAAAATCCTCATAGATTCTATGCTGATTTGTTCAAGCGTCAAAAAACGTTTGGGGGCTATGATGTTGCGATTTCCTATTTTACAGATATCCCACATGGCTACTTCAATCAAGGAACCAATCAATACGTAGCAGACTTTGTAGAAGCTCGACAAAAGATCGCTTGGATTCACAACGATCCATTTGAAGGGCATTTTGAAGTAGATCATTGCCGCCGAGTATATGGAAATTTCGATCGGATCATTTGTGTTTCGGAAGCTTGTGCTGTGAAATTCAGACAATTTTTACCAGAATATGCCGGTAAAATTGGAACGGTCTACAACTTTTTTCCTTTAGAAGAGATTCTAGAAAAAGCACAGTCTATCAAATCAGCAATGCAGATCCCTCTTGATACGCCACTTATAAAACTAGTGACAGTAGCTCGCATCGATAATCAACAAAAACGGCTGGATCGTATTTTAGAAGTTGGGAAAAAGTTGATTGAAAACAAGGTAACGAACTTTCATTGGGAGATCATTGGGGAAGGGCCAGATTTAAAAAGCAATCAAGAACAAATTCAATTGGCTGGACTAGAGCGTTTTATCGTATACCGCGGTTCACAGTTGAATCCGTACCCTGCAATAGCGCAAAGTGATTTATTTGTACTGACGTCACAATATGAGGGGTATCCAATGGTCGTCAATGAAGCATTGATCTTAGGTGTTCCAGTAGTTACGACTCCTTATGCAGCAGCTGCAGAGCAAGTTGAGTCGGGCTGCAACGGAATCATCACTAAAATGGATATCGAAGATTTGTACCAACAGCTGAAAAGGCTGTTGGAAGATCCTGCAAAGATTCAGCAACTTAAAAATTATATTCAAAAACATCCGCTAACGAATCAAATGGCTATGGAGCAGCTGGATATCGTATTAGAAAAGAAGGGATAGTCAGCAGTTAGAACAGAAGAGGTGAAGTCCTTATGGAAATAGAATCAAGCAAAACACCATTCGTCAATGCGAGCAGTATGAGTTGTTTTTTTGGCACCTTGTTTGTACTACTTAAAATGATTTCAGGAAGCAATCTCTTTTTAATTCTTTTTTTAGCAACAGCAGGGGTAGGAATGCTGTTGGAAAAGCCAGAGAATAAAATCAAATTGCTGTTGTTTTTTACACCGTGGGCGTATGCCATCAAGTTTCATTTTACTCAGACTTCCTTATTTACGGTCATTACTATGATGTATTGTCTGATCATGCTGATGACGATCTTGATGAATCGAATTCAAATTCCGCCTTATTACTTAATCAGTATGCTGCTTTTTGTAGGTTATATTCTTTTTTCATTGATGTTGAATGCTTCGACTTCTTTAAAAGGGGCGGTTAGTTTCCTGGCAACTTTTGCTGCAGTTTATTTAGCAGTGATCTTCATTGAAAAGCGCGATACGTTCAAGAGTTGTGCCAGAACCTATGCTGCGGGACTGGCGGTCTCCAGCGTGATAACGTTCCTCGGTTCATTCATTCCTAGGATCAGGACTTATCTCGAAAGCTACGCTACTGCATACACAGTCAATACAGAAGGACAACTGTATAGCCGTTTTTCAGGACTCGACATTGACCCCAATTACTATGCGATCCAAATTTTGATCGGTTTATCTTGTCTGGTGATGTTGGTGTTGGCAAGAGAAGCAAAGCTGATTGATTACTTGCTGTCTTTGCTGCTCATCATCTTTGGCCTTTTGTCTCTTTCTAAAATGTTTTTATTGAGTCTGGGATTACTGTTGACGTTTCTTCTGCTGCAACTAGTCAAAACAGATCTGAAGCAATTGATCAAAGTCTTGTTCTTGTTGACAGGCTTATTGGCAGTGGGGTTTATCTACGCAAAAGATTACTTTTATGAAGCCTTTCTGTTCCGCTTTTTAAGTCAAGGAACAGATGCTTCCTCATTAACTACAGGACGTTCCACAATTTGGCTCCACTATTTGTACGGAATAACAGAAGACTTTAAATTGATGGTATTTGGAAATGGTGTCACTGGAGAATACTTGAATGGTGAGATTTCACATAATATGTATCTCATTGCTTGGTATTACTTAGGAATAGTGGGAATCTTGATTGTATTGCAGCTCTTTTTCCAAATGAACTCCATTTTGCGTTTTAATCTGAAGCGGCAGACCTCTTTATCCTTTTTCCACTATTCATCCATTACACTGTTGTTGCTGCTGATCGCCAACTTTGCATTAGATTCCTTCATCATGCATTACTTCGGCGTTCATCTCTTTTTAGTCTTGATCGGCATTAACAGTCTGGCAAAACCTGTTCAGATAGAAGAAAATAATCGGTTGGCGATGATTCGTTCAGACCACTAAGGAAGTGAATGAGCAAATGAAGGAAACAGCGACTAGAAAAAATGTATTGTCCGGATTGGTCTGGAAACTCTTGGAAAGAGGAGGAGATCAGGTTATCCAATTCATCATTCAATTGATGTTGGCTCGTCTGCTTCTTCCCGAAGATTATGGTCTGATCGCTCTGATCGCTATTTTTATCGCTTTGGCTAATGTGTTTATTCAGACCGGTTTTACGACTGCGCTGATCCAAGCTAAAGAAATAGATGAACTGGACTACGCTTCAGCTTTTTATTTCAGTTCTTTTTTAACCGTTCTGCTGTATATCTGCTTATTTTTGACAGCCCCTGTCATTGCCGGCTTTTATGGCAAACTCCAGTTAGTTCCCGTTATCCGAGTGCTGGCACTCTCCTTATTTTGCGGCCCCTTAAACTCGATCCAATACGCCATTGTTTCCCGCACACTGCAATTTAAAAAGTTCTTTTTCAGCAGCTTGAGCGGCACACTCATTTCTGGTGTCGTAGGCGTTTATCTAGCCTATGAAGGATTTGGTGTCTGGGCATTAGTTGGGCAGCAGCTCTCCAACATTTTTATTGACACTTTCGTATTATGGTTTACAGTGAGCTGGCGGCCAAAGCTGATTTTTTCATTTCAACGCATCAAAAAACTGCTTTCTTTCGGTTGGAAGATGCTGACATCAACTTTACTGGACACCTTGTACACCAACTCATACGGATTGGTGATTGGAAAGGTGATCAGTCCCACTATGCTGGGATATTACAATCGCGCAAATCAATTCCCCAGTATCATCGTCAATAATGTCAATAACTCCTTATCCACTGTTTTATTCCCCGTTATGTCCGCTAGTCAAGAGGATAAGCCGCATATCCGATCAATGATGAAGCGCTCATTACAGGTCAGTTCCCTGATTATTTTCCCGCTGATGACGGGATTGATCATTTGTTCAAAGGCACTGGTAACCACTCTGCTGACCGATAAATGGTTGGCTTCTGTTCCATTGATCCAACTGATCAGTTTAGCCTATGCCTTTTATCCTCTGCACATTACCAATATTGTAGCCATATCTTCTCTTGGAAAAAGCGACTTGATTTTGAAATTGGAAGTTATCAAAAGGGTCTTGAGTCTAATTTGCCTGTTCATTAGTATTCCATTTGGTATTTATGTCATTGTTGCTTTCGAGCCGGTCATTTCTATCACAACGTTTATTTTAAATGCTCGACCGAATAAAAAATTATTGGACTATGGTATAAAGGAACAACTGATGACCATTTTGCCTTACCTGCTGCTCTCCGTTGCAATGGGGATAGTTGTTTATCCGCTAGGGTATTTGCAACTAGGCAGTTTAACTACATTGATTTTACAAGCTACTACGGGTGCAGCGTTCTATTTTGGGGCATCCCTGATGATCAAAACGAGCAGCATCCATTATTTGTTGGCTGCGGCAAAAGAATTGATATGGAGACGAAAACAAGTAGAAAGACCACTAACGATTACGAAAAGCGGGAGGGAATACGATGAGTAAAAAAATTGACTTCATCGAGTTGCTTAAAATTGTTCAGAAAAATTGGCTGGTCATCTTATGTACAGGAATATTAGGCTTTGCGTTGTCTTATTATACGACTGTTTACCTGATCACCCCCCAGTACCAAGCTAAGACACAGCTGCTTGTCAATCGTCCAAATACAGAAGAAGGAAACATGGACTTGAATGATATCCAATCGAACATCCAAATCATCAATACGTATCGCGATATTTTAACAGATTCTGTGGTGATTGATCAAGTGTTGAGCGAACTGGATGAACCATTGACAGAAGAAGCATTGATAGAGAAAATGTCTATCGTTATTCAAGAAGACTCGCAGATTTTCAAGATTGAAGTAGTGGATGACAGTCCCGATAGAGCGGCTGAGATAGCTAATTTGATTGCGACGACTTTCCAAGAAAACGTGGGTAATATCTTACATGTTGAAAACGTAGCGATCTTATCTGCGGCTAAGATCAACTCCACACCGATATCGCCTCGTACGAATTTTAATGTATTGATCGGGACAATGATCGGTCTGATCGTTGGAATCAGTATCAGCTTGATGAAAGTTATGCTGGATACGAAGATCCATGATGAAAAAGTGATTACAGAAAAGCTGGGTTGGATTCAGCTGGGAACAATCTCTGAAATGCCCAAAGCCTTTGTTCTACGAGCAGAAGAAGAAAAAAAGTCGGTCAATAACGCTCAGATAGAAGAAAATGAGCGAGCAGAAAAGGAGCCCAGCCATGTTCGATAACTTTCCCCAAGTGCTCAATAACTTGTTCAATAAAAAGAAAACAGAACCAAGGAATACAGCTTATGAGATCGTAACGATGACGAGACCACAATCCTTTATCGCTGAAGAATATCGAACATTGCGCACCAATATTCAGTTTTCAATGGTAGATAAAAAGCTGAAAACGCTCCAATTTACATCGAGTGGGCCGAATGAAGGAAAAACGACAACTGCTATCAATGTCGCTGTTCTCTTTGCCTCTCAAGGAAAAAAAGTTTTGTTGGTTGATGCAGACATGCGTAGACCTTCGTTACACAGTATTTTTCAAGTTTCCAATCAAAAAGGGTTGTCCACTATTTTAACGGATGAAAGGCCCAATCCAGCTTCTGTCATTTATCCCTTAGAACACCAGCGCTTGTTTCTAATGACCAGCGGCATTCAGCCGCCGAACCCATCTGAGTTGTTGGCTTCTAAGCAAATGAATATCTTGATGCAGTACTTTAAGGAACATTATGACTTGATTATCTTTGATTTACCGCCTATTCTGCCTGTTACAGATGCTCAAATCATGGCGAGCAAAGTTGACGGAACCATCTTTGTGATCCGGCATGATTCAGCTCATCTAAATGAAGTCTTGCAAGCAAAAGAAATGCTGCAGCGTGTTCATGCGAATGTCATTGGAGCGGTCTTTAATGACAAGCCGCGAAATAAAAAAATGTCTGGTACTTATTATAGTCAAACTGAAAATTGATATCGTCCCCATATGATTCAGCAAAAGACGAATGGAGGAGTATAGATATGAAGAGAGAATGGCCAGTAAAAGATATGCCGCAAAAAGATATTCGAACGGTTTTTTATAAACCCGCATTTTTACGTTACCCCATCGCAAGAAAATGGATAGACTTAGGGTTAGACCACCTGTTGCTCTTTCTTTCTTGGACGGTTGCCTACATCTTTTTAGAAAACCTGCTTTTTATCCCACTTCCATTTGCCTTTTTCTTCTTAACCACTATTTGGATCAGTTACAGTGTATTTTCACTTTGGACGGATTCCTGTGCGATGATTTATCGGTATACGGATATTAAAGAAATGATCAAAGTGATGGGAGGTTTTACTCTTTCTATCGCGATCTCTGCTACTCTATCTTTATTTTTAACGAGCGGTGCACGTGTCCAATTTATTCTGCTGGTTTATTTCTTGTCGCTTCTAGTGACAGGCGGCAAGTTTGTTTTTGTTAAAGCTAAGAGTGAAATGGACGGTTTTAAGAAGAAACGCCAAGTTCCCGTCAGAAAAATACGGACTTTAGTGGTAGGAGCTGGGGACGGCGGCAGCTTATTTATCAAAAACAGCCAGAAACATTTACCTGAGATCCAGTTGATCGGAATCGTGGATGATGATGCGGCTAAACACCACATGCGTGTATTCGGGGTTCCTATTTTAGGTGGGACTGCAGACATTCCTTATTTGGTAGCTGTTCAAGAGATCGAACAAATCACTATTGCTATTCCCTCGTTAGTGCCTGAGGATCTGGAGAGAATCCTTGAATTGTGCAACCAAAGTCAAGCGACAGTCAATCTGATGCCTTCGATTGAAGATGTAGTGAGCGGCAAACTATCTGTCCAGCGTTTTCGTGAAGTAGATGTAGTTGATTTATTAGGAAGAGATGAAGTTACGTTAGATACGAAACAATTAGCTAGAGAATTAAGCGGAAAAACCTTATTGATCAGTGGAGCCGGCGGTTCAATCGGTTCTGAAATCTGTCGGATTTTAGCTTCATTTTCACCTCAGAAATTGATCCTCTTAGGTCATGGAGAAAATTCTATTTATCAAATCCATCGCGAGTTGAACAAACGATATGGTGGGAAAATTGAGATTATTCCCGTGATTGCAGATGTTAAAGATCGTGCCAGAATGTTTGAAGTGATGAAGCTGTACAAACCGGATATTGTGTATCATGCGGCGGCACATAAACACGTTCCTATGATGGAACTGAATACTGCTGAGGCCGTTAAAAATAATGTTTATGGGACAAAGAATATTGCTGAAGCCTCAAAAGCAGCTGGTGTAGGAACTTTTGTTATGGTGTCAACGGATAAAGCCGTTAATCCTCCAAACGTTATGGGGGCTACTAAACGCTTGGCAGAGATGATCGTGACAAGTTTGAATGAGCCGGGCGGTACGAATTTCGCAGCTGTCCGTTTTGGAAATGTATTAGGAAGCAGAGGAAGCGTAGTACCATTGTTTAGGGAACAAATCAAAGCGGGAGGGCCTGTTACTGTGACAGACTTTCGAATGACCCGTTACTTTATGACGATTCCGGAAGCTAGTCGTTTGGTCATCCAAGCAGGCGCATTGGCAAAAGGCGGTGAAATTTTCGTGCTGGATATGGGTAAACCTGTCAGAATCGTTGATTTAGCCAGAAAAATGGTGCAGATCAGCGGCTATACAGACAACGAGATCGAAGTGGTCGAAACGGGAATCAGACCAGGCGAAAAATTGTATGAAGAACTGTTAATCGCCAGTGAGAATACTGGAGAAAAAGTGTTTGACAAAATTTTTGTCGGAAAAGCAGTTCAGAAACCACTAACAGATATCGTAGCGTTTTTACAAATGATAGAAGGCGAAAATGAAAAAACGTTGCGTGATGATCTGATTACCTATGCAAGGCTTCATCAACAACAAATGCCTAAAGAAGAAAAACAGCCTGAAATAGAAGGTATTGTCAGAGAGAAACAGTTAGCTTAATTAGAAATGCACCATCAGCGGACCGGAGACTTTAAGCATCATCTGCGGTTCGCTTTTTCTATAACTATAGCAGGACGTAAAAGCAGCTAATAGAGGCTCTTTATATTCTAGCGATGGTAAGAAATTTTCTCCGGCCTGTGGGTTGCTTAGGGAAAACTATAGGAACGCCAGCGTCAAATGTTGTAGAATCCTTATAGAAAGTACAAGGGGTTTTAAGTTATTTTAGCTGCTTTTTTCGATATAATGAAATAAAAATAAGAGCTGAAGTTGAACGGAAGGAAAAAAGGTGGGGCCCCCTCCTGCTGGCATGAGTGGTCACCTAGATCTTTTTGAACCATGGGGAGGGAGGAAATTTCGGCTTACATTAACTTATTTAGATCCGGAGTATGCTTAAGCCGGAGAAACAGAAGAAAATAAGATATCTCAACAGGACCATGAAGATGGATGGAACTTGACCTTAGATAATTTGGCAGTTTTTGTAACTAAAAAAGAGGATAAAAATAAGTGGTTTTGAGAATCTGAAAGGATGGTAAATTGAGCGAGCAAGTAAACAAAGCAGCGCAAATGATTCAAGATTCAAAACGAATTGTGGCTTTCACGGGAGCGGGAATCAGTACAGAAAGTGGAGTGCCGGATTTTCGTTCAGCAGGCGGTTTTTTTGATCGGTTATCTGGCACACACTATACTGGTGAAGAAGCGCTAAGTGTGCCTTTTTTTGAACAATATCCGGAACTGTTTTTTGAAAACTACCGTAATACGTTAGATTTTCCAGATGCTGAACCCAACTTTGGGCATCAATTTTTTCAATTGCTGGAAGCAAAAGGGAAGCAAGTGACGATAGTAACGCAAAATATCGACAATTTGCATGAAGCTGTTGGGAGTTCAACAGTGTTCTCATTACATGGCAATGCGACCAAATGGAAATCTGTCAATACCCATAAATCCGTCGCAAAAGAAGAGGTACGTTGGGATGAAAAAGGGATAGCAGTAGAAAGTAAAGGTAATGTAGTGAGACCTGATATTGTGTTATATGGAGATCAACTGGATCAGCAAGTGCTTAGCGGTGCCATAAAAGCTATTCAAGAAGCTGACTTATTAATGGTTATCGGGACAAGTCTGAATGTCATGCCCGCGGCTTATTTGATTGATGATTTTCGGGGAGATCATTCTATACTGATCAATCAAACGGATGTAGATCGAATGAATCGATTTGATGTAGTAGTGAAAGAAAAAAGCGGCCAATTTTTACAGAAAGTGTGGAATATGCTAACTCAGGAGGAAAATACATGAATCGATTGAATTTGATTACGTTAGGTGTAAGAGATATTGTGAAGTCACTTCGTTTTTACCGTGATGGATTGGGATTTGATGTGAAAGTTATTGGAACGGAAGCATCGCCTGATGTGGTTTTTATCAATAATGACGGGACTAAAATTTCGTTATTCCCTTTGGAAGAATTAATCAAAGATATCCAGTCTCCTCAGCCGATGAGTCCTGTAGAAGGATTCAATGGAATTTCACTTGCGTATAATGGGAAATCAAAAGAAGAAGTGGACGAGATCTTTGCTCTGGCAGAAAAAGCGGGAGCGTTGATCGTTAAAAAGCCGGAAGTCGTTTTTTGGGGTGGATACAGCGGTTATTTTCAAGATCCTGATGGCATCTACTGGGAAGTGGCCTACGGAGAAGATTGGGAATTTGATGACAATGATATGCTGATCATCAAATAGAAATTGTAGTAGAAGAATGGATAACTTCTTTATATGTTTTTTACTGCTCGAGAGGGCTGCTATTCGTCGGATAAGAGCCTTCTGAGAATAGGACCCTACCTATTTAATAAGAGAGCCCATCGATATTTTTCTTTCAACAATCCTCTTGCACATTTTAGTATGGTAGAATATGCTAATCAAAAGATGTGATTGAGGAGTTTTGTACATGAGATTACTGTTAGCAGAAGATGAACAAGAATTGGCTCGTGCCATTCAAGTCATTCTAGAAAATCAAGGATATGCAGTAGATAGTGTCCATGATGGGGAAGAAGCTTACGAGTATGCTTCATTAGCCGATTATGAGGGTATTATTTTGGATATTATGATGCCGAAGCTGTCTGGGCTGGAAGTGTTAGATAAATTGCGAAACGAAGGCCACCAAACGCCTATTTTATTGTTGACGGCCAAATCAGCCATTGAGGATCGAATTGAGGGGTTGGATCTGGGAGCAGATGATTACTTGACGAAACCATTTGCAATGGGAGAATTGCTGGCACGTGTTCGAGCAATGACTCGGCGTAAAACGATTTTGCAAGCTAAAATACTGACGTTCGAAGATCTGCAGTTGAATTGTGAGACGATTCGAATCAGCAATGGCAAAGAAGAATTGAAGTTATCGAACAAAGAATTTCAAATCTTGCAATTATTGATTGAAAATCCAACCCAGCTTTTTTCAGCCGAGCAGATGATCGAGCGGATTTGGGGGTTAGACTCCGAAATCGAAATGAATAGCATCTGGGTTCATTTGAGCAATGTAAGAAAAAAATTGGCGCAGCTGGAAGTCCACGTCAAAATTGTTGCTACTCGCGGAGTGGGATATTCCCTGGAGGTTGCTGAATGATCGAGAAACTAAGAAGAAAATTTATTCTAGTCACGATGGCAGTCGTTTTTTTGGTCATGTCTGTGGTATTGATCGTTTTGAACACGACCAATTATCTCCATACTGTGGAACGAACAGATGAAATAGTATCGATCCTGATAAATAATGGAGGAGATTTTCCAGAAGAAACGATACCAGATAGTGGAATGGGAGCCCCTCCTGATCAAGGAATATCAGCTGAAACGCCTTTTGAGACTCGTTATTTTATAGCACTGGCGAATGCTGAACAACAAGTTCTCCAAATTGATACCACTCGTATCCGATCGATCGATTCCCCAACGGGTCAGTCTTATGCGGAAGACGTCTTAGCTTCTGGTAAAGAGAAAGGTTATGTAGGCGATTTTCGTTATCAGGTAGTGGAGCAAGCGGACGGCACCTTGATGCTGGTGTTTGTGGACAGTCAGCGAGATCTGCAGCTGGTGAGATCCTTTTTACGCAACTCCATATTGATTGGAATGGTTAGTTTGCTGTTTATTTTCGTACTGGTATTCTATTTTTCTAAAAAAATCGTTAAACCTGTTCAGCAGACTATCGACCGTCAAAAGCAGTTTATCACGGATGCCGGTCACGAGATCAAAACGCCATTGGCTATTATTTCGGCTAATAATGACGTTCAGGAAATGCTGAATGGAAACAGCGAATGGACAGCAAGTACACACAAACAAATCCAGCGTTTAAATGGGTTGATGGAGAGTATGCTTCAGCTGACGCAGATGGAAGAAGAAGGGTATCAACCGAATATCGAATCAGTTGATCTCTCGCAAATCGTACTGGAAACAGCTGAACCTTATATTCGCATCGGAAAGCAGAAAAAAGTTGAGGTATCGCTGACTATTCAACCAAATGTGATGATCCAAGCGGATGCTGAAGCAATGAATAAATTATGCTCATTATTGATGGATAACGCCAATAAGTATGTCCAGCAACCTGGGACCATTAACGTCCGTTTAGACCATCAAGCAGGAAATAAAATAAAACTTCAGATCACTAATACCGTCAATGAAATGCCGAAACGATTTGACCAATTGTTTGATCGTTTTTATCGGGAAGATCAGGCCCGAAAACATAGTGAAGGCGGTTATGGAATAGGCTTGTCATTAGCGGCCACGATCGTGGAAAATCATCATGGTCAAATCAAAGCAGTTCCTCTGAAAGATCATACGATTTCTTTTGAAGTGATTTTGCCAACTAAATAGATAAGTAAGGGCTGGGAAAATACTGGTCCTGATACATTAAACAATAAAGCCTGTAAGAAGCTCTCAGTGAAGAGTTTCTTACAGGCTTTATTTATTGTCGGAACAAAAAAAGGTGTCTTAAGTTTCAATTAAGGTTGAGGAATTATAGTATATCTATCGAACAAAGGAGGAATCAATCATGAGTCATTATCAAAGTACTTTTGAAAGAAAGGAAACCAAGTACTTAATTACGTACGAGCAGTGGAATGACTTTCTTGAAGCTATTCAACCCTATATGCAATTAGATGAATATGGGAAACACTTGATCACAAATGTTTACTACGATACAGAGAAATGGTATTTGATTCGTCAATCCATGAGCAAACCCATCTATAAAGAGAAAGTTCGTTTGCGAAGTTATGGTATTCCAAGTAAAACAGATCCAGTATATGTTGAAATCAAGAAAAAATTTAAAGGGGTGGTGTACAAACGCAGAACGGACATGCATTTAAAAAATGCTGAACGGTTTCTAGGGCATCACGAAATAACAGCTCCTGTTGCCAATAAACAAATGATGCATGAATTTGAATCTATTTTAGCGGTTTATCCGGATCTAAAACCAGCGATGTATATTTCTTATGAGAGGATGGCTTATACCGGAAAACTGGATGACAGTATCCGGATAACCTTTGATCAAGAGATCTTGTATCGGACGACTCACTTATCGTTAGCAGAGGGGTCTTATGGACAGCCGATTTTACCGGACGGTTCCTTGTTAATGGAAATCAAAATTTGCGGAGCTATGCCCATTTGGCTCGCGCGTCTATTATCTGAGATGCAGATTTATCCTGCTAAATTTTCTAAATATGCCAATGGGTACCAAGATTATCTAAAAAACAATCAAGAAGGGTTTGTCATCAATGAATGAATTATTTAACAGCTTATATATCGAGAGTGCTACAACTTTTTCTATCTCCAGTTTTCTGATCTGTACAGTCACCAGTTTGATTTTAGGCGGGTTAGTTGCTTGGACCTATATGTTCCGCAATCACTATTCAAAAGGTTTTGTCGTTACGTTATTCCTCTTGCCGGCCATTGTTGAAATGGTGATTATGCTGGTCAATGGAAATGTCGGAGCTGGGGTCGCGGTTATGGGAGCTTTCAGCTTGGTACGGTTCCGGTCAGTACCCGGTTCAGCAAAAGAAATCGCCAGTATTTTCTTGGCGATGGCCATAGGTCTGGCTACTGGAATGGGTTACATTGGTATATCAGTCGTGTTTGCGATCATCATTTGTGCCGTTATGATCGGGCTGAATTCATCCAGCTTTGGCGAAATGAATGAAAATGCCCGCTGGTTGAGAGTGACTTTACCAGAGAACGTAGATTACACAACGATTTTTGAAGAAATTTTTGAAAAATACCTCTCTACTCATGAAATGATGAATGTGAAAACAACCAATATGGGCAGTCTGTTTCGTTTAGAATACATGATTGAATTGAAAGATGCTTCGTTAGAAAAAGAACTGATCGATGAATTACGTTGCAAAAATGGAAACTTGGAAATTGTTTGCGGTCGTTCAGTTACAGGAAGGGAAGAATTGTAATGAAGAATAAACTCAGCACTATTTTGGCAACCGCTCTACTGTTTACTGGGGTGCTGGCAGGATGTCAAGCAACGGCTTCTGATACACAATCTATTGAATCTACTGAAGCAACGGCAACTACAGCAACTACAGGAACATCACAAAGCTCCGCTGATTACGAGATAAATTTTAGTTCAGACGATCTTGAAGTTGGTTATGATGAATCAGATGTAACCACTATTGAATTGGCTGATGATCAAAGTACCAGCAGCAATGAAGGCGCAACAGTAGAAGGGAATGTAGTTACTATTACGACAGGAGGCTCTTATCTGGTCAGCGGAAGTTTATCTGATGGGCAAATAAAAGTTACCGCTCCTGATACAGAAGAAGTTCATTTGATCTTCAATGGAGTGGATATTACTTCTACTACAACAGCGCCTGTTTTGATTGAAGAAGCCGAAAAAGTATTTGTGACATTAGCAGAAGGTTCCGAGAATACCCTGACAGACAAAGAGGGCAGTACAGCGACTATTGGTACCGGGGAGGATGCCTCAAATATTGATGGAACCATCTTTAGTAAATCAGATTTAACGCTGAACGGTTCAGGGAATTTGACAATAAATGGAAATACCAATCACGGGATTGTTTCAAAAGATGATTTAATCGTTACTGGCGGTACTTACACGATTACTGCGACAGGTCAAGGCTTGTCCGGAAAAGATGCAGTCAAAATAAAAGACGGTACGTTCTCTTTAACCACTGGAGCTGATGCGATTCAGTCCGATAACGCAGAAGAAGTTGGCAGAGGATTTGTTTATATTGCTGATGGAAGTTTCACCATCGAGACTCAACAAGATGCTATACAAGCGGAAACGTTATTGCAAATTGACGGAGGTACATTTGACATTACAGCAGGTGGCGGCAGTGAGAACGCTGTAGCTAAAACTTCTGAAGGCGAAGCATTCTTTATGCAAATGGAAGAGGAGCAAGAAGACAGTGCAGATGCTGATGCTACGGATTCGGTCAGTACGAAAGGGCTGAAAACAGCAGGTGAGTTGATCGTAAATACCGGAACGATCACAATCAATGCAGCTGATGATACAATCCACAGTGACGGCAATTTAACGCTTGCAGGTGGAACGTTGACGTTAGCTTCTGGAGACGATGGAGTGCATGCTGGAGGCGACTTAGTGTTAAATGGTGCAAATGTTGCCATTTCAGAAAGTTACGAAGGTATTGAGGGCAAAACCATTACAATCAGTGCTGGGGACATTTCTGTCCTTGCAAGTGATGATGGAATGAACGCATCAAGCGGCACGACTACTACAAGCAATACAGGCGTTGGTGAAGATCCGTTTTCTAGCAACAGTGAGAACGACTTAACTATTTCTGGAGGGACGATTTCTGTAGATAGCAGTGGAGATGGATTAGATTCAAACGGAACACTTGAAATTTCAGGAGGCAGCGTGACAGTCAGCGGTCCGGAAAATGATGGAAATGGAACGATCGACTCAAATGGGGAGACCGTGATTACTGGCGGAACTTTAATGGGTTCAGGAAGTTCTGGAATGGCAGTAACTTTCTCAGAAGATTCTACTCAAGCGAGTGTACTATATGGATTTGATACCACATATGAAGCAGGTAGTGAAATAAAAATCAGTGATGCAGAAGGAAATGTTGTGTTGAGCTGGACAGCAAACAAAAGCTTTACCTCTATCCAATTCAGTTCAGCTGACTTAACGGTAGGTGAAACCTATACAGTGAGCGTTGCTGATGAAACTTCTGAAATAACAGTAGAATCCATTTCTACTACAACAGGAACAACTACTGGTCAAATGGGTGGCGGCATGCAGCAACCTGGCGGAAACGGTGGCGGTGGTATGGGACAACCTCCTACTGACGATATTGGCGGTATGCAACGACCAGGTGAGAGTGAATCAGAAGAGTAGCTTTTCTAGCGAGAAAGACTTCTTGAGTCATTAGTCACTAGAAGGAATAAAATAAGAGCTTGCAGAATTATTCTGCAAGCTCTTTTTAAATGTCGATTCCCATACTTCTTTTAATATTGTCCAGTAGAGTTTTAGCTTTTTCCTGGTTTTCATAAAGAGAGTACTCGTCATCTTCCATTTCCCAAAAAATGTGTTCGATATCTGTCAGTATGTTGCTAAGTAAATGGATCTTTCGGTCCTCACTTAATTTCTCTGAGCGAGTGATCGCTTCATAGTTTGCTTGGAGTTCATCAACCAAACCTAACAAATTAAGATCCTCCTTATACATAATATTTTTCTTATTATAAAATATTTTTTTCGAATATGCATTATTTTAGCCTAGAAAAAATAAATATACCGAGAACGCAATCAGAACTAAAATTGATTTGATAGAGTTGTTTAAAATATGGTAGTATGGGAAGTTGTGATTATTTCTAAATAAAGTAAAAAGGTCAAATTGGAGGCAAAGGCGTTGGGACACTGATTAACTAGAATAAATGCACAATCAAAAGAACTGTGAAGAGAAATGGAGTACAAGAACAATGAGTAGATTAGTAACCTTAATAGGTATTATTGTCATGTTGGGAGTTTTATATTTATTATCGGATAATAAGAAAGCCATCAATAAAAAAACAGTGGGTATTTCCCTAGCAGCCCAATTGGTATTGGCCTTATTTTTAATTAAAGTCCCTATAGGAAGCTGGTTAATCAAACAACTGGCAGCGGGAGTAACGAAATTATTCAGTTTTGCCAACGAAGGATTGTCATTTGTTTTTGGTGATTTATTTGGAAATGGCTATTTCTTTATTGATGTTTTGGGTGTCATTATTTTCTTATCCGGCTTAACAGGTATTCTAGGTTATTTAGGAGTAGTTGGTTGGGTCGTAAAAATCATCGGCGGAGCAGTAGGGAAATTAACAGGTACCGAAAAAGCTGAATCTTTTGTAGCGGTAGCCAATATGCTGTTGGGACAAACAGAATCGCCATTTTTAGTCGCTAAATACTTGCCTAAAATGACCAAGTCGGAATTGATGACGGTATTAGTATCGGGCATGGGTTCTATGTCAGCCTCTATTTTAGTTGGGTATAATTTGCTGGGAATCCCGATGGAATGGCTTTTAGTTACGACAGCTATGGTTCCATTTGGATCGCTGTTGGTGGCTAAAATGTTGACGCCTGAAACAGAAATCAGTCAGGTATCTGAGGTAACGTTGGACCGCAAAGGCGATAACACGTCTGTCTTTTCTGCCATGGCAGAAGGAATCAACAATGGCTTACAAATGGTGCTTGGAATCGGTGCCAGTTTGATTGCTGGTATTTCAATCGTAGCTTTATTGAATAGTATCTTGGGATTAGTCGGAACAAGTTTTACGCAATTACTAGGTTATATTTTCATGCCATTAGGCTGGTTAATGGGATTAAATGGTGCTGAATCAAGAATCGCTGGACAAGTGTTAGGAACTAAGCTGTCAATCAATGAATTCGTGGCATACGCAGATTTAGCACCGATGATGGGAGAATTGTCGGACAGAGCTGTAGCGATGTTATCCATTGCTGTCGGAAGCTTTGGAGCTTTTTCTAGTATTGCGATTTGTGTAACAGGATTGACTGTATTTGCCCCAAATCGAAAAAATGATCTTTCCAATTTAGCATTTAGAGGAATGCTGGGTGGCTTTATCGTACCGGTATTATCGGCAATGTTTATCGGATTGTTTTTATAATAATATCAGCTGAGATTTCGAAAGAGGTTAAGACAAAAAATGTCTTAGCCTCTTTTTTGGGTTCTGTCAGACTGCAACAATGTTTTTTGAGGTGGAAATGTGCTAATCTGAAAGTGAAGTAAGGAAGGTGATCAGATGTTGAAAACAATTTTGCCGACTGAGTTATTAAATTTAGCACAGCAACGAGCTGCAGGATTTCCTGTAGAAGGATTTATCCGCGGGGAAGGCCCAGAACACCCTAAAGCATTATTGATTGGAGAAGCTCCAGGTGCAGTTGAAGTAACGGCAGTTGAAGATACGCCATTTGCAGGACGAGCTGGAATCGAATTAATGAGATCTTTGGAGACAGCTGGTTTATCCAGAGAAAATACGTATATTACCAGTGTTTTTCATAGTCGACCATTCAAAGACCGCTTAAAACTCAATAAACGTACTGGTTTGGAAGAACTAAAGCGGTACAATCGCAAACCAAATCGTAAAGAAGTATTGGCACACGCGCCGTTGACTGACTATGAAATCAGTCATATCGATGCACCGTTGATTATTTTGCTGGGAACATCCGCCATTGAGCGAGTGCTTGGAAAACAAGCTGCAGTAAAAGATCTTCACGGAAAAGTGCTGATGACATCGGTTCAATATTTAGCAGATCTTGAAGATACTGCTTATCAGTGGACTGACAAAAAGTATCCAGTTTTATGTACCTACCATCCTGCCAGTATCTTTTACAATCGACAGTTAGAGTCAAAGATTCATGAAGACATGCATGCAGTGAAAAAATGGTTGGAAAACATGGACAGGCATGAAAACAAATAACTAGTTAAATATGAAAAAAGATTTCTTTGTGGGTGGCATAGCTCTGATAAGAAATCTCTTTTTATATGCAGTATTTTTGAATGCTTTCTTTAAATGACTTGAATGTTTCTAAAAAAACTCACATATAAAAGCGAGTATATATGAAAGAATTCTCATTATTTGTTAAAATATACACAATGTACCGATAATCGTTATAGGTTTAATAAAAAAGGGAGAATATGTCTTAATCGTCCTAGACCAATATGTTTAAAAGGAAAGAATACATGGTTTGCTGGCAAATGAAATTTTTAAAACTTTGAAAAATGAGAGCTTAATGAAGAAGAAAGAAATATTTGAGATTGAATTATTTCATACATTGTGATAAAATTACCTTGTTAAAAAGATTTGTGAAATTATTAATTAGTCATTAGGCTTTTTATTCATTATTCAGTTTATAAAAATTTAGAGAGGTTGATCGAGATGGAAGAGAATATGAGATATACAGCCAAAGATTATTTAAACAAAGTTTTAGGAGGAACAGCTTCAGGGATCGTTATTGGACTGATTGCTAATGCTATACTAGGTTCTGTTTTTAAAGCCCTTATTCCATACGGTTCTGTATTTGTATTATTGTCAAGTGTTGTTACGATTATGCAATTTATTACTCCAGCTATTATTGGTGTTCTGGTAGCCATGCAATTCAAAATGAACGGAATGGAAAGTGTCATTATAGGAGCTGCAACTTTTTTAGGGTCAGGGGCTTATAAAGTCACTGAAGCAGGAGTACAATTAGTGGGGATCGGTGATTTGATCAATGTGATGATCGTCTCAGCTATCGCTGTATATGTGACTCGTTTACTGCAAGGTCGATTAGGCTCATTGACACTGATTCTTATGCCGATCATTGTGGGAGCAGGGGTAGGAACGATTGGTTTGATCATACTTCCTTACGTCGGCATGGTGACTTCTACTGTTGGGAACTTGATCAATAGTTTCACAACGTTGCAACCATTGCTGATGACTATTTTAATCTCGGTAGCATTTGCTATTCTTATTATTTCGCCTATCTCAACAGTAGCGATCGGAATTGCCATTGGTGTTGCGGGATTAGGAGCTGGAGCAGCTGCAGTTGGAGTAGCCGCTTGTACTGCTATCTTGGTTATCGGTTCGTTACGTATCAACCAATCTGGAACAACGTTAGCTATCTTACTGGGTGCGATGAAAATGATGATCCCTAATTTGATCAAATACCCTAAAATCATGGTGCCTATTGTATTAAACGCGATCGTTTCAGGGATTGGAGTGTACATGTTAACGATTCAAGGAACACCGCAAACAGCAGGTTTTGGAATCGTCGGTTTAGTTGGACCAATACAAGCGTTTAATATGGGAAGTAGTTTGGTAAGTGTTGCCTTAGCATACTTTATCATACCTTTTGTAGGAGGCTTCTTGATCGACATACTGTGCAACAAAGTGATGCATGTTTATGAAGATGAAATTTTTAAATTTATTCCCGCTTCAAATTAATTTATAATGAATCAGATAAAGATTATTGGAGGATTTTAGAATGAAAATAGCAATTGCAGGTTCAGGAGCTTTAGGATGCGGATTTGGTTACATGATGCAAAAAGGCGGAAATAACGTTACACTATTAGATTTTTGGGAAGACCATATTAAAGCGATTCGTGAAAATGGATTATCTGTTACCTTAAATGGAAAAGAGGATACTGTTTCTATTCCCGTCGGAAAACCCGATGAAATCAAGGATACATTTGATGTAGTCTTTATCTTCACAAAATCAATGGGTTTAAGACATATGTTGGAACAGATCAAACACCTGTTAACAGATGATACTAAAGTAGTTTGTTTATTGAATGGGTTAGGACATGCCAATACAATTTCAGAATATATTCCTAAAAAGAATATCATTATGGGAACAACTGTCTGGACTGGTGGAATCGACGCTCCCGGAAAGACTCATTTTATGGGAGAAGGCCCGGTTGAAGTTCAAAACGCTGATGAAAGTGAAGAACAAGGGACTCGTGAAGTCGTTAAAATGATGGCAGAATGCGGTTTAAATGGAGTATACAGTCAAGATGTACACTTTACGACTTGGCGAAAAGCGTGTGTGAATGGGACGATGAATGCTTTATGTTCTGTCTTGGATTGCAATATCAAAGAACTTTTTGAAAATTCTCAAACTGATGACTTGGTTTCAGGAATTGTAAAAGAATTCTCTCGTGTTGCTGAGACGGAAGGAGTACACCTGGATATAGATGAAACAGTGGCTTACTTAAAAGTGGTGGCCAAAAAAGTTGGTGAACACTACCCGTCGATGCACCAAGATTTATCGAATAAACGCCCAACTGAAATTGACTTCTTAAATGGTTTAGTTGCTAAAGAATCCGAAAAACAAGGATTTGAAGCACCCTACAGCAAACAAATCACTCAACTGATCCATGCTAAAGAAGATATCTTAGGAATCGAACGTTAAATAGACAAGGCAAGTCAGGAGATCATTCTCTGTGACTTGCCTTTTTTAATAGAATAGGGAAGGATGTTGCAAGTAACGCACATTATTAGGTAATCATAAAAAGTATGCGTATAATAGGAATAGAACTATTTTTTTGAAGGAGTGCGTGGTAAATGGCAAAATATAAAAGATTACCTGGTCATATCGGGATCATTCCAGATGGCAATAGAAGATGGGCACAAAACCAAGGCCTCGGTAAGCAAGAAGGTTACCAGCACGGGATTATGCCGGGTCTGGAATTGTACCATTTGGGATTAGAATTGGGCATCAAAGAAATGACTTTCTATGGTTTTACAGTGGATAACACCAAACGTCCTTCAGAACAAACGAAAGCTTTTCAACAAGCCTGCATAGATGCTGTAAATCAATTGAAAGACCGAGATGCCGATTTATTGGTCATCGGTAATACAGAATCAAAAATGTTCCCTGAAGAGTTGCTGCCTTATACCAAACGGACTAAATTTGGCAAGGGGTTGATTAAAATCAATTTCCTGGTTAATTATGGTTGGAATTGGGATTTGAATTACCCTACTCAACAAGCCGATTTTGATCCTAAAGAAGATATCGTGAAAAAAATCGCTTCTTCAGAAATCTCTCGAATGGATTTAATTATTCGCTGGGGAGGAAGAAGAAGACTAAGCGGCTTTTTACCAACCCAATCTATTTACTCAGATTTTTATGTTGTCGATGAGCTTTGGCCTGATTACAATATTGAACAAGTGCACAGTGCTTTGAAATGGTATCAAGACCAAGATATTACATTAGGCGGATGATGTATCTAAAAAGGGTTGCCTCAAAAATGAGGCAACCTTTTTTGGTAAAAAGAATAGCGTCAGAGCCATTTGAGTCGATTTAAAGCCTCAAATGTCGCTGAGATCCTGTATCAGAACCATTTGGGATGATAGAAAAGTACCGAATGTCGCTGAGAGCGCACATCAGAGCTATCTAGTCTAATACTAATTCAATGAACCTTACTTGAAAATAAAGAGCTAACCTTTTTACGTTACACGCGCAAAAAAAAGAGACTGCCACCGTTATTCACGTGGTGGCCGCCTCTCTATGAAAATACTAATATTTCTTCTTAGGGTGACGATCGACTGCTTCAGGATGTTTCACTAAGATATGCTTACCTGCTTCGGTCAGAACATAACCTCTAACTTTAAAATGCGGGGCAATCTGTTCTTCAGTTAATTGTTTCCGACTCAACTCTATTAATTCAGATTTTTTCAACTTAGAATAACCCGTTATTTCCAATTTTTTTAAAATGGCTTTTAATTGAGCTGCATTCAGATGATCCAAAGAGTCCATTGCGGAAAGTTCTGCCGCATATTCTTTCTCTAAAACTTCGTCTAGAGCTTGAGGGCCATTGATACCGTAGTCGTATTCGAAATATTTCGGGTAGACACTTATATTGGTAAAAGTGCCAAAATTGATACGCCACAATAAAATCAAGTGTCCCGGTAAAAGGTCTTCTTCGTAACGAATCATGTTGCGTTTAGGAACCAATTTTTCAGAGCCGATCTCGGCCAAATCCAACCACTCTTCTAGATCACGTTTTGGAGAGATGTAAGGAACTTCTGCATAGTCATCATAAAGAGAGAAAATGTGTTGTACGAATGGATCTTCTAGGTTTAAATGGCTGTTTTGCTTCTCAATGTTATGTGTGTTCATAAGAGGGAGCTCCTTTTTGAGTAGTTTAAGAATCAAGTCATGTTTGATGAACAACTGATCATTCTTATTTTATCTCAATTAAGAGCACTACACAATCAAATCCAGAAACCGTAGAAGTGACTATCGAAAAAATCGGGACATTGAAAAATAAATTTGTCTAAAGACCTACTTTCAACAAGAAAAAAATCATCATTTAGACCGATGCCATTCCATGTAATTTTTTCTATAATGAATAGTGTAGTCAATAGAATAGCGGTATTTATAGAGGAGAAGAGTATGCATGAAAGTATTAGGAAATGTAGTTTGGTTCATTTTAGGCGGGTTTATCAGTTTTCTGTCATGGGGAATTTTAGGAATTTTATGGTCCATTACGATTGTAGGGATTCCAATCGGTAGACAATGTTTTAAATTTGCTAAAATGGCGGCGGCCCCTTTCGGAAAAGATATTCGCTTCAGTGACAGCGGAACATCCTTGTTCATCAATATTATTTGGTTAATACTTGGCGGTTTTGCAATTGTTGGGGAAGAAATCGTATTAGGAATTATTTTCTGTATGACCATCGTGGGGACTCCTTTTGGGATGCAACACTTCAAGCATGCCAAGTTAGCCCTGTTACCAGTCGGTTCAGAGATTTACCGCACATAATGAAATAAAAAAATAAACCCAGCAGGGAAATGAACATTCATTTCCCTGCTGGGTTTTGACGATTATCCTTCAAAATCGAAAGAACCACCTAGATTTTTTTCAAGAGCTCGTTTGTACACTACACCTGCAATAGCAACATCCATCGCGCCAGTTCCGATAGGGATACAAATTGTAATGTCATTGGACAAGTCGCCGGCAGATGTTTTTTCAAGAGCCAGTTCGCCTAATGTGGTGAAAATATTGTCTTCTGATAATTTGCCTTCATTCGTCAAGTGTTTTAAAGCGCCGCGGTGAAGAGCTTGTTCGACATGATCAACAATGATTTTATCTGCTTTCAGAATCAAGTCGTCTTCGATTTCTTGGAATGAACCCAGAGGAAAAACAATCGTTCCAGGTTTGACCCACTCAGTTTTGATGATCGGTTCTTGAGCTGGAGTTACGGTAATCAACACATCTGCTTGACTAGCTTCTTCTGCATCATCAACAACGCGAATCTTTCCACTGACGACATCTTTCATATCCTCTGCAAATTTTTCTGCAGACGAACGACGATGATTCCAGACGATCAATTCTGAGATATCAAATAAATTTGAAATAGTAAGAATATTGGTACTAGCTTGCATACCTGCACCGAACATTCCTATAGTAATAGACGGTTTTTTGACTAAATAGCGTAACGCATTCGCTGTTTGTGCTCCTGTACGCATATTGGTGATATAAGCTCCATCTAAAGCAGCTGTAAAGGTGCCTAAATGAGGATTGATGAGCAGAATCATAGCTGTAATGTAAGGAAGATCGGCTTTTTTACGCTCTCCTAAAAAGCCGCCGACCCACTTCAATCCGGCAATATCCTGCCATCCAATGTAAGCAGGCATGGCGTTCATAAACCCTTCATAGGAAGGGAAACCACCCGTTTCTCCTAAATCTAATGTTAATTTAGGAGGATTGATGACCGTTCCGTCACCGAGACCTTGGAATGTTTTATGTACAATATCATTAAAATCTCCAACATCTAATAATTCTTTGATCGTACTTTGATTGATTAAAAGTGTGTTCTTTTCTTCCAGAATAACTCCTCCTTTTTAATTCAGAGAAAAGGTTCTCCGTAAAAATGATAGAAACTGTATGCTACATTCGACTGCTTTTTGTATGTGTTGCATAACACCTGATGTGTCTATTATAGCATGGAAATGGTAAAGCTAATGGTATTTTTTTTAGACGGCCGAGGACCCGTCTGCTCAGCGTATCGTCTAGTTGAAATAAAACACCTGACTCCATCAACCGAGCCCATTTACCAAATGAATCCTTCGACTAATAGAAAGAGATTCCTTATAATAAGGTTAAACGAAAAAGGAAGGAGATTGCAGCAATGGTAGAAACATTTGATATCGCAGAAAATGCACCGTTTCCAAATAATTCGTTACCTGTTTTATATTATCCTGGTGTAGTGAAAGAATTAGTGCACTCTGAAGACAGAGGGCAAAACGTACAAGCCTTTTTAGAAAAAAACGGCTATTCTAATGGATGGGTAGGCGGCATTTTTAAGTACCATCATTTCCACTCAAATACGCATGAAGTATTAGCGTGCATTTCTGGAGAAGCCAAAGTTCAACTAGGCGGACCGGATGCGGAAGTGTATCCTTTTAAAACCGGAGATGTGGTATTGTTGCCAGCTGGAGTAGCCCATAAATTGATCGAATCCACAGATGATTTTCAAATTGTCGGCGCCTATCCGGAAGGTAAAGAACCGGACATGCAAACTGGTGATGAAGAGGACTATGAAGCAATGAAAACTAGGATTTCCCGTCTGGGTATCCCTCAATATGACCCGGTTGAAAAAATACAAGGGGGAGTCATAGAGTATTGGGATAAATTTATCATCCATTAACAAAGGTTTTGAGGAGGAAATAGACAATGGGAAAAATTCAAGAAATTATTGCAGATACAACATGGGAATTGGTTTCTTTTCAATCAGAAGATAAGAATGGAGAAATTATTTATCCTCTTGGAAAAAACGCTAAAGGTTTTATTCTATTTACCTCCGAAAATCGAATTTCTGTTCATATTATGGCTGTGGTTAGAAATAAGGACACGACTCTTCAGTTTTTGACAGAAGCGGAAGAAAAAATGTCAGATTTAGGATATCACGCTTATACGGGCTCTTTTGTGATCGATGAAGAGAAAGAAATTCTGGAAACCAGCGTAGAAGTCAGTTTGATCTCTTCTTATGTGGGATCTAAGCAACCGCGTAAAGTGAAAACGGAAAATGGCAATTTATACTTAACAAATGTAAAACATCCAGAACGTCAATTAGTCTGGAAACCGGTAGAGAATTAAAGCAGATTTAGGAGCTGAGATGATAGTGTCTCAGCTCTTTTTTTAAATATTTTCCAATAATTACGCTCTTGCAAGTCATTGTCAGATATAATGGAATCAATAAAAGGGTCAACTAGCTTTATTTAGTTTTAAGAGTAATGAGTCTCAAAATTAAAGGAGAAGTGGCACGAGCATGAGTGGAAAACAACACGAAACAACATGGTCTTTAAAAGAGTTTACCAATCGGAAATTTCATATTCCAGAAGAAAAGACTACGATCAAAACCGAGATACTAGCTGGATTGACAAGTTTTATCTCGATATCCTATATTATTGCGGTCAACGCTTCTGTATTAAGTACGACAGGCATGGATTACAGCGCAGTAACTGTAGCAACAGTCTTCAGTGCTGTGGTTGGCTGTTTACTGATGGCTTTTCTAGCAAATTCTCCTTTGATCATTACACCCGGAATGAGCGATAATGCATTTTTTGCCTTTACATTGGTGGGGGCTTTTGGACTGACGAGTCCGCAAGCACTGACGGTAGTGCTGGTAGTAGGGATTTTGTTCACGCTGATTGCGGCCTCTAAATTAGCCCCTAAATTAGCTTCAGCCATTCCAGGTACCTTAGTTTCAGGTATGAGCGTAGCTATCGGATTTTTCGTTATGTTTCTAGGGTTGAAAGACGGTGGGATAATCGTAGGCAATGAGGGAACTTTAGTTGCTTTAGGAAATCTCAGTGAACCTCTTCCGTTAACAACTTTATTGACATTGCTGATCGCAGTCATTTTATTTGAAAGAAAAGTCCCTGCTAACTTTTTGATCAGTATCTTAGCGGGTACTTTGATCGGTATTGTCACAGGAGTCGTCAATCTGTCTGAATTAACGGATTTTTCATTTAGTTTAACCCCATTTTTAGAAGGAGTCGGACAATTTGATTTCAGCATCATGGCGACGCTTGATTTTTGGATAGCCGTTTTTGCACTACTAATGATGGTCTTATTTCAAAACTTGGGTTCGCAGCTCAGTATGCTGCCCGATCGAAAAAAGATGCCAAAAGCCTTTTTATCAAATGCGATTTCTACGTTAACTTCTGCTGTACTAGGGTGCAACTCGACTAGCACTACTGCTGAAGGTGCAACAGGTGTGGCAGCTGGAGGAAGAACCGGGCTGACCTCGCTGACAGCGGGTCTGTTATTTATTCCAGCTTTATTTATCCTGCCGATATTGACTCTTATCCCAATGAGTGCTGTTGCGCCGATTTTGATTATTGTTGGAGCAAGCATGATCCAGGGAAATATCAAAAAAATCCCTTTTGACGACTTCTCAGATGCCTTTCCAGCATTGTTTACGATCATCATGACCGTATTAACCTTTAACATTGCTGATGGCATAGCATTTGGCTTCATTTCATACACGCTTTTGAAAGTGGTCAAAAATGACACAAAAGAATTGACCGGTACTACCGTGTTGCTGTCTATTGTCTTTATTTTATACTTTGTACTGAACTTTATATAAAAGTCGAATCCCAGCTGAACGTGGTCTTGTTTTTAGAAAGGCTCGTTCAGCTGGCTTTTTTATTGTTTAATACTACTTTTCAAGCTTGTGCACATATTTTTTGAAGCGGAACTGCAGTGAGAAGGGCTTCAAATACTATATCGATACTCGCTTTTTATTTATATGGTACTTGATACCTATCTCATCAACCATATCATCAAATGACTGGACCACTTATGGTCCAAAATAAGCTCTCATCTACCATATCGCACCAAATGTTCCCGTGATATAGTCCTCGAAACACGCCACCCGCCCCAAGCACTACAACTTCCACCAAACTACTCACACATAATAGCGATAATTTCCCAGTACTTATTGCTTGATACACATTCTGCAACGATGGGCGAATCTTCCGCTCCAAAAAAGTTCCGCTACATCACTCATAAATATAAGCTATATTCATCCGTCTTAATGAAAATAAAAGATGATATTCACGAATATGGTGCAACAAAGCATTAGTAGCCAACTCCTGATGACCACAATTTGGAATTCCTTTTACATAAAGAGCCGTATGCTCTGATATGTCACACAATATCTTTGCCAGCTGCAGAAGTATGTTGGAAATTTTGCCAGAACATGGATTTAATTTGCAGAAATGAGTCGGTAACATAGTTTGCAGCAATATCCTTTTTGTAAAAAAAGAAAAATTGTTTAAGATCAAATAAAGATTCTTTAGATTTATTCAAATTCAATATATATTTATTGATAAACGATAAAAATGTGGTAAGATAACTTCAAGAAATATAAGGAGGCGTGTCTGATGAAAAACGGATCTACAATCTTATTAAAAATAGCAGTTGTATTGATGGGGGTGCCGGTTTTAGCATTAGCAGTTGTTTTATGGCTGCAGATTGGGACAGTGGCAATAGCAGAAGCTTTGAAGGGAGCTAGATTAGGGTATATTATTCTAGGGGTTCTGGTTGGAATGACTTTATCGATGATCCCTTATTATGCGTCATTGTATCAAGCATTTAAACTGTTAACATATATTGACCACGACAAAGCCTTTTCTTTATTATCTGTAGCGGCTTTAAAGAAAATCAAAAAATGTGCCCTAATCATTTGTGGTTTCTATATTCTGATCTCACCATTGGTTTTCGCTGTAGCACAATGGGATGATGCACCTGGTTTAGTCATTGTAGGAATGATACCAGCTTTTGCTGCATTAGTCGTTGCCTTGTTTGCTGCAGTTCTTCAAATACTTTTACAAAAAGCTATTGAGTTAAAATCTGAAAATGAACTAACAGTCTGAGGTGGAAAATATGGCCATTAGAATCAATATTGATGTAATGCTGGCGAAAAGAAAAATGAGCGTAACCGAACTTTCAGAAAAAGTAGGGATAACGATGGCGAATATCTCCATCTTGAAAAATGGAAAAGCCAAAGCAATTCGGTTTTCAACATTGGAAGCTTTGTGCAGAGCTTTAGATTGTCAACCAGGAGATATCTTGGAATACGCACTGGATGAATAAAAGTGGACACGGCAAGTCCGATGTTTGAAGTACATGGCAACAGAGATAGGTTCAAAAAAATAAAACCAGTGCGTCTCTTTATAAAAGAGAAAGGCACTGGTTTTAAATTTTTATACTTTTTCGTTGAAATTTTTATCTCTAATGATCAGCAGAATACCTGTGAAGTAAATCAACATTAAGAGAACAAACCAAATCACTCGAAAATTTAATACAGTTAAAATAATACCTACAGCAGCAAATAATAAAAGCCACAACTGTCTATTGTATTTATATACCTGATAAAGACCAAGCCAAAGGAGTGCCATAATAGCTAAAGCGATAAAGAGGTATCCAACCAATGCAGAATTATCGCTGGCACCATTGCCTACACCTAAAGTTAATTGAGTCAATCCATACATTAGGAGTGCTAGTAAGATAGAAACGATCGTATTAAAAATAGAGAGGATAGGGATTCCGATGATTCGCATATAGTCTACCACCTTATCGTTAATTGTCATCTTAATAATAGCATAAAGTAAAGACTACTCATATTATGAAGCTATTTTGTGGAAAGAATGCCTTTAAAATAAAAAACAGTCCTCTGCCTTTTAAAAAAGAGAGAACTGTTTTATGCAAATTAATACAGAATAATTATTCTACTGCAAATGTAATCTTTTCAGCGCGGTCAACTTCATCTAAGTTGACATCTGTTTGGCCAACTTCTAAACGATTATCTGCTACAAAATAGTAAACCTGAGTTTCAGTGATAGGTTCCATAGCATATTCAAAATCTAATGAATCAGATAACGCGACTTCTTCAAGAACTTCACCATCTTGAACTAAGAAAAGTTTATCTCCGCCTTCAAGGTAACCAGTTACTAAATAACTACCGTCTTCAGAAGGAGAAGAAGTATAACCAGCATCCATCCATTCCACACCAGAACTAAAATCCAGAGCTACAGATGAACGTTCATCTGCTGAACTGCTTTCGGTGATCTGGTTCATGATTTCATCAGGACTTGCTACAGTAGAGTCAGAGCTTTCAGAAACATCATCTGTTGTGTTGTCAGCCTCTTCATTGCCGCAAGCAAAAAGAGCAAGTGAGATTACTGCTAGTGGACCCATTAGTTTCTTTAACATATTTTATTCCTCCTCGTAATTTACCAAAAGTTAGTATATCACGATACTTATGCTAGAAAAGTAACTATGAGAACTAAAAACTTGATTTTTAGTTATTTTTAATGTGAAACTCATTTTAAGTGATTTGCGTTGGCAGCACTCTCATTCCATTAATAAGAAAACGGATAGTTAGAATATAGGAATAAAAATAATGAGAACTTTTAAAAGAAATATAAGTTGTATTCAACGAAATTAAATAAAAATGAGAAAGAGAGGTGATCAAGTTTCTACTATATTATAAAACGATAATTGGTGTAAAATGAAAGTAAATAGAATGTAAAAATAAACAAAAAAAGTATAAAAATACCATTGACGATTTTTTAAATCGATGATAATATATAGAAGTTGTCACGGCAACACGGCTTAAATAAAGCCAAATAAGAAAAAACAATTTCAAAAAAGTTGTTGACAAGCAATTGCTGCTCTGATATTATTAAGTAGTTGTCGCGGAGACGACGCAAACGAAATTAGACCTTTGAAAACTAAACAAAGTAAGACGAACCAAACGTGTAAGGAAGTTTTGGCAAGTGCCAAAACAAACAAATTAGTGAATATTTATTCGCTAGCAATCAATTAATGAGCTACAAGCATCATTAAAATAAGCAGACTTCGGTCTGCAACTTTTATGAGAGTTTGATCCTGGCTCAGGACGAACGCTGGCGGCGTGCCTAATACATGCAAGTCGAACGCTTCCTATCGGTGCTTGCACCGAGAAAGAAGAGTGGCGGACGGGTGAGTAACACGTGGGTAACCTACCTATAAGCGGGGGATAACATTCGGAAACGGATGCTAATACCGCATAGATCTTAATGCCTCCTGGCATTGGGAAGAAAGACGGCTTCGGCTGTCACTTGTAGATGGACCCGCGGCGCATTAGTTAGTTGGTGAGGTAATGGCTCACCAAGACGATGATGCGTAGCCGACCTGAGAGGGTGATCGGCCACACTGGGACTGAGACACGGCCCAGACTCCTACGGGAGG